>WRAZ01000046.1 GCA_009779925.1 Chitinivibrionia bacterium | reverse complement strand
TAAAGTTTCAAGCAAGCAAGCAAGTGTTTTTGAGATTTTTTTGCATTTTTTTCCGCTTGGCTGTTGGAGTTCGGCTAAATTGAAGGAAAATGACATTTTTTTTAGTTTTTTCTTTTTTTTTAGTTTTTTTTGAAAAGATTGAAGAAAATTTGCGTTTAAAAGTGGAAAAAAACTATTTTCAGCATTACTTCGTCGCTGAAAAAGGCTAAAACGTTTATCGCGTTTTTTGTGGTATTTATGCAAATTTATATACATTATATATATATACATAACAAAAAAGAGAAATTCCCCGTCGCCAAATAGTATTTTATCGCAAAAATGACACAATTCGGAGAAAAAATGAAAAAAAAAGTATTTATTGACGGACAAGCAGGGACGACGGGGCTTAAAATTCGCGAGATATTAAAAAACCACGACAAAATCGAAGTTGTAGAAATTTCTGAAGAACACCGAAAAGACATCAACAAGAAAAAAGATTTGTATTCGCAGGTTGATTTGGTTGTTTTGTGCCTGCCAGACGACGCGGCTGTAGAAGCGGCAAAAGCGGTACCGCACAACGTAAAAATTCTTGACACAAGCACTGCGCACAGAACTGCAGACGGTTGGGTTTACGGATTTCCCGAATTGAAAGATTCTATGCTCGGAGTTTTTGCCGACTCATCGCAACGCAAAAAAATACGCGAGGCAATGCGGGTAGCCAACCCCGGTTGCCATCCGACAGGCGCGCTTTCTATTATAAAACCTATAATCTGCGAAGGAATTGCGGCGAACGATTATCCGTTTTTTATAACGTCCATTACAGGCTACAGCGGCGGCGGACGGCAAATGATTGAAAATTATAACAATCGCGATAAAAATGACATTTCTTGGGCTGTGCGACCTTACGCTCTCAGCTTAAAACACAAACATATCCCCGAACTTGTAGCGGTCGCAGGACTTAACAACGCACCGATTTTTTATCCGATACTCGGCGATATCGAACAGGGAATGCTTGTCAGCATAGGTCTTGAAAACCGACTTTTGAAAAAAGATGTGGACGCAGAAGACATTCATAAAGTATTAACAAAATACTATGATGGCGAAAAATTTATAAAAGTATTACCGTTTAACGACAATTCGTTTTTGGCAGACGGTTTGCTTCCTAACGCCTATTTGACTGCAACAGACTGCAATAATACCAACAATTTACAAATTATGGTATTCGGCAACGAAACGCAGACCCTTATAATCGCCCGTTTGGACAATCTCGGAAAAGGCGCAAGCGGCGCGGCAGTACAAAACTTAAATCTTATGCTCGGATTTGACGAAGATGACGGTGGAATTTAAGACAATCGGACATCAACGGATAAAAGAGCAACTCGCTTCTGCGCTCAAAAGTGAAAAACTTGGGCACGCATACCTTTTTTCGGGCGAAGGCGGAATAGGAAAATTTTCGATGGCGCTCGAATTCGCTATGGCGTATTTGTGTAAGGCTTCGACAGGCTCAGCCACCATACCCTGCGGTGAATGTGAAAGTTGCAAAGGAATTAAAAAATACAATAACCCTTATTTTCAGTATCTTTTTCCGTTGTCGCTTGATACAAATTTACGAAAAAACGACGATTTCACACAAGACGGCTGGGATTACGTTCGCGAAAAAACGCTCGAAAGAATAAATGAACCGTATTCTTTAATAACCGATTATTCCGCACCGATTTACATCAGCAGAATTCGCGGTATGAACGACACTATATTGGGCGGCAAAGGAAATAAGACAATCACTATTATTGACGGTATCGACACTTTAACAGACAAAGACCTCAACACTATGTTAAAAACCTTGGAAGAGCCGCCTGCAGGGGCTTTAATAATACTTTTGGCAAGATTTTCAGTGTTGCCGACAATTCGTTCGCGCTGTATTGAGTATAAATTCGGCACTCCTAATAGTGATGAGGTAAAGGCTTTTCTAAAAACAAAAGCGACACTAAAAAGCGATGAAGAAATATCGTATCTTGCGCAAATTTCGCAGAATAATATAGGTGTCGCCTTACAAAAAATGTCGCAGGACGGCGCAAAAATACAAAAATCGGCAAAAGAATTCGCCGAAATTCTATTTAACCAAAAGAGCGAGTTTGCAAAATTTACAAGTTTGGAAAAATTTACCAACGGCTTAGGGCGAGATTTTGATTTATCGCAACAAATTTTAGTATATTTTTTGTCGCAAATCCGCACAAATTTTTTGCAGACGGCAACAATGCGCAATGGAGAGAAAGATTTTTCCCGTTTCATAAATTTTGAGCAAGCGAACTTGTGTTGCGACGCAATCGACAAGTCCATTTTATCTATGAAAAGAAGCAGTCCGCTTTCTATGGTGTTTGCGGATTTAACAATAAAACTAACGGAGATATTTGATGAACGAAAATAAAATGCACTCTTATGAGGTTTCGTTTAGGGGAAACAGGCGGGAAATTTATTGCTCGTCGGAGGAAATAAGGCGTGGAAATCGCGTTATAGTAAACATCGATAAAGGATTTGACGCAGGAACTGTTTCAACTTCAAAGAAAATATCGGAAGAAGAAGCAAAAAATTTGCCTAAAATTCAGCGGGTGGCAACACAAGACGACATAGAAAGAATTGCCCGAAACAAAGAAAAAGAAAAAAACGCCGCCCGTTTGTGCAAGCAAAAAATAGTAGAATACAACCTCGATATGAAACTCGTAAGCGCAGAATTGCAGTTTGACGGCGGAAAGCTGACGTTTTATTTTACATCTCCGCAAAGAGTGGATTTCAGAGAGCTGGTTAAGTCGCTCGCAGGAATTTACCACACGCGAATTGACTTGCGACAAGTAAGCGCGCGCGACGAGGCTCGGATTGTTTCGGGCGTCGGTCCCTGCGGACGAGCGCTGTGCTGTTCGTCTTGTTCGTGTTCCAAAGGGCAGAAAGAAGTAAGTTCGCAGTACGCAAAAGACCAGCAACTTTCTATGAACCCAACAAAAATAACCGGAAACTGCGACCGATATTTATGCTGTTTGGCTTACGAAGAAGATGTCTATCTTGAAGCATACACACGCATTCCGCGAGCAGGAAGCCATTTTACGCCCGAAAATCGCACCCACAGAGGCGAGGTAGTTTTTGTCGATATTTTTAAGGAGCGCATACAAGTGAAATTCTATATAAAAAACAAAGACGAAAAAGCAACCACACAATACGAATGGTTTAATCTGGAGCAAATCAAAGCAGGAAAAGTGGAAGAACCGAAAAATTATCAGTCGAAAGGAAAAGAAAATGGCGCTTTATAACAAAGCAAACAATAAACCGCTTTTGGTGACAATGGCTCTCCCCTACGCCAACGGCAGTATTCATTTGGGACATTTGGTTGAAGCGGTTATCGCAGACGTTTTTGTGCGGACAAACAAAATGGCGGGGCGCGACACAATCTACATCTGCGCCGACGACACGCACGGAACGCCGATACAAATAAGCGCAATGCAACAAAACATAACGCCCGAAGAACTTATAGCTCGTGCATACGACGAACACACCGCCGACTACAAAACCTACGGAATAGAATTCGACAATTACTACACAACAAACAGCGAAGAAAATCGCCTTTGGAGCGAAAAAATATACGCAGAATTACAAAAATACGGACTTATAAACAAAAAAGTAATTCAACAGTTTTACTGCGAACACGACCAACGTTTTTTGCCCGACAGGTTTGTTAAGGGAACTTGCCCAAAATGCGGTGCGCCGAATCAATACGGCGACAACTGCGTGGTTTGCGGAGCAAGTTATAACAGCGAAGACATAAAAGACCCCGCCTGCACGCTCTGCCAAAAGCCGCCCGTTCTTAAAGACAGCGAACATTTATTTGTCGATATGCAAAAAGAAAAGGACTTTTTGGAAAAATTTCTTGCAAAAGACGGCGTAATTCAGGACGATATAAAGGTTTTCATAAATAATTGGGTCAGCGATTTGCACGAACGTTGCATTAGCCGCGACGCACCGTATTTCGGCTTCAAAATTCCCGACACCGAAGACAAATATTTCTATGTTTGGCTCGACGCGCCCATCGGCTACATAAGTTCCACGCAAAATTACTGCGAAAAACACGGCATCGACATAAACAAATATTGGGCGGAAAACGCAAATGCCGAAATAGTGCATATAATCGGAAAAGACATTGTATTTTTCCACGCGCTTCTTTGGACTATGATGTTAAAAGTCGCAAAAATAAAGTTGCCCGACAGTTTATACATCCACGGCTTTTTGACGGTTGAGGGCGAAAAAATGTCGAAAAGCAACGGCACATTTATTTTAGCGAAAGACTTTGCGGCAAAAGTCCCGCACGAAAACGCCACGCAGTTTTTGCGCTTCTATTTCGCAAGCAAACTTACGCCGACAGTAAGCGATTTGGATTTCAGCATTGACGAATTTATAAACGTTGTAAATTCCGCGCTTGTCAATAATATCGGGAATTTCTGCAACCGAACAAGCACGTTTTTAGACAAATTTTTCGCGTCAACCATTCCCGATGTCGCCTCCGACAGTAAAATTGAAGCGCAAAGTTCGGAATTGGTGAATAAAGTCGTCGAAAATCTGCTTGCCCGAAATTTCAGAGCGGCGATAAACGAAATTCGCAGTCTCGGCGATTTGGCAAACAAATATTTCCAAGACGAAAAACCTTGGGAATTAGTAAAAAACGATATGGAACGCGCAAAAACGGTTATGGCAACCTGCGCAAACTTAATTGCCGTTCTGGGAACGACGATAAAGCCGATAGTCCCCGAAATAGTTAAAACTCTCGAAAAACAATTCGACGAGAACTTTGTTTGGGAAAGCGCAAATTTCGGGCGCAAAAACAAAAAAATAGGCACGGCGCAAAAACTCGCTTTACCACTCGAAAAATCGCTGTTTGACGGACTTTACGAGGGAAATAAGTAATGCAATATAATCGCAAATATTTAGTTTTTGCAATTTTGCTCGCCTTAATTTCGGGTGTAATTTTCTTTGGGACGACATACAATCGTCCGCTTGAACTTTATCCCGAAAATCAAACGTTTTTTGAATTTGAGGTAGTCTCAAACGTTCCTTTGCAAAGAGGATTTGCTACAATGCCGATTGACCCGAGAGCGCAAAATTTGCACTTTCGCTATAATTATCAGAGAGGCGGAGAATATCCTTCGAGCATTTTAATTTTTCACGCAGGCAATCTCAGGCGGCATATCGAACTCAGCAATTTTGAGTATATCGACATAGAAATAGACCCCAAATTTTCTAATGACATTACAGTTTCGATGTATTTTTACATACCGGGCTTCTCGGATTTGGCGCACCCCGAAATGCACCGCCCGTTTTCGGTAAATGTCCGTGTTCAGGACGACCGTTCTCATTATCGTTTCAGATTGAACGAAAATGATTTCGCAACGCCCATTTGGTGGCTTTCTCATTTTATCACACGCGGAGACAGTATTCCCGAAACCGACTGGAATAATTTTACCCACTTAATTATTGCCAATTATTCGCCACACGACGCAGACACTTCTTTGCAAGTTGTTCTGAAAAGCCTGCGTTTTGCGGATTCTATTCCCAAAAAAGCGACAAACGCCGCAATTTTCACATTTTTTGTTTTCGCGTTTTTATTTGTTTTCTTGCCCAAAATAGGAAAAGCGATAAAAAATTCGGCAAGCAATAATATAAAAGGTCAAAGCGCATCCCCTATTTCTGCAACGGGAAAACCAAGCAAATACACCGAAGATACCGCGCAGATTTTATTTGAATATATAGACAAAAACATTTCAAATCCGCTTTTATCGCTTGAATTGATAAACAAAGAGGCGGGAATAAGCAGTTTTGTTGTAAATGAAATACTTAAAGACAAAAAAGATATGCAGTACAAAAACTATCTCGATAACCTGCGGATAAACGAGGCAAAAAGAATGCTGACAGAAACCGAACATCAAATATCGGTAATCGCAGAGCAAGTGGGTTATTGCTATTCAAATTCTTTCAGCCGAATTTTCGGAAAATATTGCGGAATGACGCCCAACGAATACAGGAAAAAATTTGGTAAATAAAAAAAAGGGCGTATGCAATACGCCCCTACGCTGATTTCGTGGTATTTTTACATATCCCCTACCAATTCAACAATACCGTTTCCGCCGACAATTTCGCCGATTTTCACGGGGTTAAACTGCTGAATTTCTTGCTCGTTAAGCAGACGCGCTTCGTCTTCTTGTGAAACAACAACAGTCATTCCGATTCCCATATTGAAAGTGCGGTACGCTTCGTCGCGCTCCATATTTCCCTGCTCTGTCAAAAACTTGAAAATCGGTTGAGGCATCCAAGATTTTATGTCGATTTTTGCGTTGCAGTCGCTCGGTAAAATTCGGTCGATATTGTTTTGAAAACCGCCGCCTGTAAGGTGTGCAATTCCTTTAATATATCCTTTATCAATCGCCGAAAAAAGCGGAGTATATGCAACGTGCGGCGCAAGCAGAACCTCGCCGAAAGTTTTGTTTTCCGCTTCAAATATGTCGCTGTATTTCTTGCCTGCGCGCTCTTCTACAATTTTTCGCGCCAAAGAATAGCCGTTTGTGTGCAGTCCGCTTGAACGCAAGCCGATAACAACGTCGCCGCTTTTTATTTTGGAGCCGTCAATCACTTTTTCTTCATCGACCACGCCGATAATTGTTCCTGCGATGTCATAGTCGCCTTTTTGGTACATTCCCGGCATTTCGGCAGTTTCGCCGCCGATAAGCGCAATTCCGCTCTCGCGACACGCCGCGGCAAGTCCTTCTACAATTTTTTCGGTGGTATCGGGCGACAAAATGCCTGTTCCGATGTAGTCCAAAAACATAAGCGGACGAGCGCCCATCACCAAAATATCGTCTATGCAGTGGTTTACTATGTCGTAGCCGATTGTGTTGTGCGTGTTTGTTTCGACAGCGATTTTGAGTTTTGTGCCGACCCCGTCAACCGAGGACACCAAAATCGGATTTTTCATATCCTTAAAAAACGAAACGTTGAACATTCCGCCGAATTGCCCGAATTTGCCGACCACTCTGTCGTTGTAAGTTGTTTTTACAAGCTTGCCTATGCGCCCTTTGGTTTCGTCCCAAGCAGCCAAGTTAACGCCCGCGTCGGCGTAAGAAATTGAATTTTTCGACATTTTTCCTCCATAATTTTTTATGGAAAATACGTTTTGCCGCAAATAAAAAGGGCGAAATAAAACATTGGCAAAATTTTCCCGAACATATAATTTTTTTCCTGTAAAATTTAGGCGAGTTTTCCGAAAAATGCAAGTATATTCCCTTTTTCAGCAACTTGGCACAGTTATTGAATATAAAAACAATAAAAATGGCGAGGGGTCGCCTAAAGGAGGATTTTATGGTACGTTCATTACACACAGGCGCAACAGGGATGAAAGCGCAACAGTTGATGATTGATACGATTACAAACAATTTGTCAAACGTAAACACCAACGCATACAAAAGACAGAGACTTCATTTTAAGGATTTGATGTATCAGACGCTTCGCGAGCCGGGCGTTTATAATCCCGAGGGCGGAATGGCTCCTGCGGGAATTGAGGTCGGTATGGGCGTTCGGGTATCTTCAATACAGAGAGTATTTGCGCAGGGCTCGCTCATAGAAAGCAGAGGCGGTTTCGATATGGCTATTGCGGGCGAGGGCTTTTTTCAAATAGAACTTCCAAACGGCGAAATCTCATATTCCAGAGACGGGCACTTTTTGCGCGACTCCACGGGAACGCTTGTGACCGCCGACGGTTATCGTCTTTTTCCCGAAATCATAATTCCCGAGGGCTTCGACAGTATCGAAGTTTCGCTCAGCGGTTTTGTTGTCGCACACAAAAGCGGAATGGGAACAGTTTCGGGACAACCCGAAGAAATGGAATTGGGACAAATCGAACTTGCGACTTTCATAAATCCGGGTGGTTTGCGTTCGCTCGGAAGCAACTTGTTTGCGGAAAGTTCGGCTTCGGGCGCACCGCTTATTTCAATTCCGGGAGAAGACAACACAGGACAAATCCGCCACAGAATGCTTGAAGCGTCAAACGTCGAAATCGTGGACGAAATGGTCGGAATGATTCAAACGCAAAGAGCGTACGAAATAGTATCGCGCTCAATAAGCGTGTCGGAAGAAATGTTGCAAACCGCCACCAATCTTAAAAGGTAATAGGTTTTAATATGAAACGTGTTTTGTTTGTAATTCTGATTTGCGCGGCATTTGCTTTCGCCGCCAATACCCGAATTGCGCTCAGAGATTCGTCTTCTGTGTCTGCTGATATTATTCGTCTCGGACAAATCGCCGAAATTTCTGGCGCGCACAAAAGCGTTTTGGACACCTTAATTGTTGGAAATTCAGCACCCGCGGGAACTACAAGATTTTTGCTCAGAAGCAACATCCTGACGGCAATTCCCGAGGAAATAAGAAGAGGAACAAACATAACAGGCAGTGAAAGAATTAGAGTTTCGACGGTTTCACAAAGCGTTCCGTTCGCAAAATTGGCAGAAATTGCCGCCGAACTTTTGGCGCCGCGCCTTACAAACAACGAAAACGTGAGAAGCGAACTTTCATTTGAATTTGCACAAGGCGCGGAAGTAAATATCCCGCTCGGCGAATTTGAAGTAATTTTGGGAAATATGGAGAGAGTTCAGAATTTTCGCGGTCGCTTCCAAGTGCCGCTTGTTGTTGTTCAGGACAACGGGCAAAGAAGAACGCGCGTATCTATAAACGCCTTGGTGAGAATGACGGCAAATGTCGGCGTTGCAACAAGAAATATGACAAGAGGCGACGCATTTTCGGCTGATTTCGTCGAATTCAGAAGTCTCGACATAACAAATTTGCAGGGAACTCCCCTCTTTGAAATGCCGAGAAGAGACGAATTTATGATAGTCGGCGTAATTCGCGAGGGAGCAGTCATAACAAACAGACACATTGCGCCGCGCCCCGCCGTAGAAGTAGGCTCGGCAATCACAATGATAACAAGCGGAAGTTTCGGACGTGTGTCGGCAACGGGTCGCGCAAGAAGCGCAGGCGGCGTCGGCGACGTTATTTTGGTAGAAAATATAAACAGTAATAAACTAATAAGAGGTAGAATTATTCAGCCCGGCGTGGTTGAAATTGTTCGGGGAGGGACAATATGAAAAATTTTCTTATTTTAATGGCAATTGCCGTATTCGCGACTTCGGTCAGCGCGGCAAGAATGCAATCGCTCTACACAGACAGACGGGCGATGCGACACGGAGACCTGCTCACGGTTCTTGTTCAAGAGAACGCGCAAGCAAACACAACAAGTTCAACGAATACCAAAAAGAGGAATTCGTTCGGGATTAACAACAGCCAAGGAAGAGGCTCGCTCAGACGTATTCCTATGTTTGAAGCAGGCGGCGACCTCGGCACAGAGTTCGACGGTAGCGGAGCAACAACGCGCCGCGGAAACTTGGTTGCCCGCGTAACCGTAAACATCGACGAGGTTTTGGATAACGGAAATTTGGTTATCAGCGGAAGCCGCGTAATTATGGTTAACGAAGAGAAAGAAATTATCAGCGTTTCGGGAATTGTGCGCCCCCAAGACATCGGAAGCGACAACACAATTCTTTCGCAAAACATTGCCAACGCCGAAATTAAATATTCGGGTCAAGGAAGCGCCTCGTCCGCGCAAAGACCCGGTCCTATCGCACGTTTCTTTAACTGGCTGTTTTAAGCGATAAAAAAAGGAGAAAAAAGATGAAAAAGACACTTATAACATATATTATTTGCGCGATTGTTTTCACGCCCTTTTTCGGCAATTTGCACGCCGCTTCAAACGTGAGAATTAAAGATGTCGCAAGAATAAACGGCGTTAAAGAACTGCAAATTTTCGGCTACGGATTGGTGGTCGGACTTGCAGGAACAGGCGACAGAACAAGCACGGTTTTCACCGCGACAACTATGCGTACAATGCTTCAAAACATAGGCATTGAACTGCCCGACAGACAAATTTCTATGCGAAACGTAGCGGCGGTAATGGTTACGGCAACGCTTGACCCCTTCAAAAGGCGCGGCACAAGATTAGATATAACCGTTTCCTCAATCGGCGACGCTCGCTCGCTCGAAGGCGGAACGCTTATTCTTACCCCGCTTCAAGGTTTGGACGGCGAAATATACGCTCTCGCACAAGGACCGCTTTCAACAGGCGGCTACGACATAAGAAGTCGCGGAATAAATCGCACGACCCAAAACCACACGCTTGTCGGCAGAATTCCCGACGGAGCAATAGTTCAGCGCGAATATCTTTACAGCGATTTTTCGGCGATAGATTTAGCCCTTTCGCTCTCAAGCCCCGATTTCACTTCGGCAAACAATATGGCAACCGCCATAAACAACCGTATGACGGAAGAATTCGGCTTTGAACAGCGAATTGCGCGAGCGGCGGACGCGGCAACAATAACGCTCGACCACGATTTATTTAACGTCCAATTAAGCGCAACCCCTGCAGGAATAACGCTTGACCTCGCCGAATTTATAGCGCTCGTCGAAAACACAACTTTCGATATGGCGACAACCGCGCGGGTAGTTATGAACGAGCGAACAGGAACAATAGTAGCAGGCGGCGCAGTCCGAATTTCGGAAGTATCGCTCACCCACGGCGGCGTAAAAGTAGAAATTACAAACCGACCGTCCATAATTCAACCCGTCCCTTTCACTTTCGGGCGAACAACGGCTATCCCCAACCCCGAAATAGTAGTGGAACAGCGCGATATGGACGTAGTAGTTCTGAACGAAACGACAACCGCCTCCGACTTGGCGCACGCGCTTAATTCGCTTGGAGTAGGAAGCCGCGACATCATTCAGATTTTCCAAGCGATAAAGCAAGCAGGCGCACTTCAAGCGCAGTTAATAGTTATGTAGTTAAACGCTCCCCCGTTTAATTACAATTAAGCCGCCCGTAATTCTCCTTTTTTACGGGCGGCTGTTTTATTTTTTGTTTTGTTATAGCAGTCTAACTTATTGCAGACATATTGAATAACCGTAATAATGAGAATAATACAAGACAGAAATCTCGTTTTTTTTAATTTCTTCTTACAAAATATTTGTCGTTTATCACAATCGTATCTCCGCAAATAAAAGGAATGCTACCGGATAATCCCAATGTGAATATAATTTCTGTTTCAATGACTTCATAATAAAAAGAATACCTAATCGGAGAGCCAATTTCAGTATGATGTCCTCTACCGTCTTCATCAAAGCGAAACCGATAGCTCGTTTCGTTATTCTCCCAAACCCCAATTATAGAATTATTGCAATCGTTTTTATCGTTTTCATCGCTACAACCGACAATTCCCATAACCATAAACACCAACAATACCGATCTTATAACAAATTTCATAATTTTCCTTTTCCAAAACCTTGTGTTTTCGCGTGTTTGTGGAAGAAAATACTATTTGCCGCCGATTGCCGACAGCAAAAAAGAAACCGCCCTGCAAATTCAAGCGGGACGGTTTCTTTTTTTCAGTTTTCAAGCAATTATTTTTGTGTGTATTAATAAATTCAGATAAAAAAACAATTAAGCCGCCCGCAATTCTCCTTTTTTTACGGACGGCTGTTTATTGCCATGTTTTTAATTAATCCAATTCCAACCTCCGTTTCTTCCATACCTGATCCTGAAATCTCTTTGGCTAATTTCTTCTCCATTTGAGCCATAGATTTTAGTATAAAAGCAACGCAGTCCATCACGTCCATCACAATTTACAACCAAAGCGAGTTGTCCGTTTCTGTGATATTCTCGTTGCTCTCCACGCAATCTCCCATCGACGTAATTTTCAACTAATGTTAATTCTCCTTTTTCACCACGATACAGTCTCCGCTCTCCATGCAATCTCTCATCGACGTAATTTTCAACGAATTCTAATTGTCCGTTTTCACGATACTGTCTCCGCTCTCCATGCAATCTCCCATCGACGTAATTTTCAACGAATTCTAATTGTCCGTTTCCACGATACTGTCTCCGCTCCAATTTCCATCTCCCATAGGCATAATTAATGAATTCTACTAAACTTAATTCTCCATTTTCATTGTACACTTTCCATTCTCCGTCTCCATTAACAAAATTTCCGACAAATCTAATCTGTCCATTGTGATAAAATCCCTCAATTTTTCCATCCTCTTTACCATTGATGTAATTTCCGGAAAAACTGAGCTGCCCGTCTTTGTAATACTCTTCCCATTTTCCGTGCACCTCTCCATCTTTGTCAAAATTCCCTGACTTTCTAACTCGTCCATTATTCCAACGTACTTCCAATTTTCCTTGCTTCTTTTCTTCTCTGTTATTTACGTATATGAAATACTCGTCATCGTTGTTCTCAAGAATAAGCATTGTGCCGGATAATCTGTAATTAAACGCCATTGCACCTAATGAAGAGGTAAAGAAAATACGATCTTTTTCCGTCTTCCACGTCATGCCCATTCCGCTGACGATTGCAGTTCCATCTCTCAAAATTTCCATAGTTTTAGAAGCATTTCCGGTATTTGAGGCATCTGCCAAATACCACTTGCCCACCAATGCGGAACTTCCATCGCCGCAGCCCACAAAACACATCGCTACCACTACCCACAAAACCACCATCACCTTTTTCATGAAAAACTCCTCTTTCTACGTTTTGCCGCCACGTCCGCCAGTTGTTAATAATTCACCTTACTTCAAAAACTCCGAAACCCTGATTCGGATCTTTGTTGAGTATTGTAATGCTTTCAACCCGTCCATCCCTGTGTAAATCAGCAGAAATTACTAATGTGCCGTTAATAAAACATTCCATTCTTATCGGTCTGTTTCTTTGATTCCTTACTATTCTCATAGTAGATGTTTTACCTTCTATTACACCTGCTATTGCACCTATATTTTGTTGATAAAAAGCAGATGTTCCCACTCGCATAACAAGCGCGATGTTGTCTTGTAATCTAAATGCTACGCTTTGTATATTAGGAGCAGAAACACTTTCAATCCATTCTTTTTTCGGACATCGTTCTTTTACCGCATTATTGTCTCCGTCGTAAATCCAACCGGACGTAAAACGATACAATCCCGCTTGCCTGCGGTTTCGGTTGTAAAAAACAACGAAATGATTGTAAGGATTATCTCGGAAGACATTTCCGACAACAACATATTCACGCCCAAACGAATTATGTTTCATATCAACGTTTGCACCTATGGTAATTCTGGCTATATTAGAGGCGTGCTGTAAGTCGTTAAAGAACGCTTTTTCGCCTATAGAGATCACGCTTGAAGGAATGTTTACTCTATTCAATTGATTGTTTTTAAATGCGCCGTCGCCGATAAAAACAACAGTGTTAGGAATTCTTAAAGCATCAAGCCCCTCCCCTTGGAATGCTTGCGCGCCAATTGAAATAACCGGATCGCCCCAAATGTTGTCGGGAATAACTAGGTTTGTTGGTCTGTTGTCATGTCTTGCAAAACCTTGAATTTCACCTCTGTAAAACCTAAACATATCGTTTATGTCAAAAAACGCCTTATCTACCGCTCGGATTTGCAAAACCCCGTCTCGTGCGGCAGTTTCGGCGGGTATTCCGTTTACGGTAGCAACCCTGATTGTCATTCTGTCGCTTATGTCGTTTGCGTTTACATTTTGGAAATTCAGCGTGTTTCTGCTCGAAGCATTTACGTTTATCACGGGTCTTTGATTCCAAGTTAAACTCCAAGAGCCGCCCGCTCGCAAGGTTTGTCTGCCGATTACTCTGTTTTGCTCGTTCAAGAGTTCAAAAACCACGTTGAAATCAGCGCTTTTTCGTCCGAAAGCATTCAAATTTGTTACCGCTTGCTTTGGCCAACCCGAAAGTTGCCACGTTTGCGCTTGTCCTGTTGCCTGTAAACCGTCATACACCGCTTGCAATGTTCGCTCTATGGAAAGTGTCCAAATACGAGAGCCGTATAAATGCGTTTCTATGCTCAAATTTACGGTTTCCGCCTGCCAGTTTATTGCGCCTTGTGTGATTTCTGTCGCGTAAAAAATTGTATATGGCATTGTTTCTCTTCCGTGAAAATCGGAAAAAAACTGCTCCGTTTCCGTAAGACGTTCTATCCACGCCCGCCGCCAAGCGATTGCCCCGCGAACATCGTCGCCTATGCTTCCGCTCCTGATGTTGGTCTCCAATATCGATAAACGATTTGTCGCCTCGATCAAAGACGGGTCAAGCATAGCCGCCATATTAAAATTTGCCATCGCCTCAGTTTCACGTCCTTGTCGTTGAGCAACGACCGCACGCGCGTTGTGAGTTTGCGCCCCAACATGATTTGCCGGCGCCGCTCCTGCGAGTTCTTGTTGAGCGCTTGCCGTAAGAGCTACGTTCATTCCTTGAAGAAGTTCGAGCGAGGCACGACGAATTCCTGTAAGGTCGTCAAGCTCTGCAAAAGTAAATGTTCCCGAATATGCGGCGGCTGTCGCTCCGTCGGCGGTTCGAGTAATTCGCATTTGAAGATTGTAGCCCGTAGTCGTCCTTGTTATATCGCCTCTTAAAATATGAGTTCGCTCTCTTTCAAGTTCCGCAATCATCTCTTCTCTAACTCTTTCGTTGGGCGCGCTTGACAAAATTTGCGCATATCTTTCATCAAGACGTTCTCTGTCAAATACTTCAATAGCGGAGAATTTAGTAAAATTACTGAGAAATTCACCCTGCACCATAAGCGGCAAATAATCCTGATTTTCCGCAAGATTTCTTGCCTGTGGAGCCCAAATCGTAATACTCATTCCTTGCCCGCCGCCGCCCGTCCAATTTGCCGCGCTTATCGACTGTGCAAATGTTGCAAACACAATGCTCGCCAAAACAATAAAATTCCAAGATATTCTAGTCATCTGAAAAATACCTCCTTAATAGATTGAATTACTTTTTCTGCAATTTCACTCGTCAAATTTTCAAAAGCAATTTGAGTTGCCCTGCCTGTATTGGCGTTAGGAAAACCACCTCGCGTTTCTGATATTTGAACGCTCACGTTTCTTTGATTTTTGCGACATACGATCGAAACATCGGCGTTCACATGACAAAGCGCCAAGCGAACGTCAGGAGGAGTGCAACGGCTGAGATTTGTCCTTATTCCGACAAGATAATCAGCATTTTCACGACTTTGCACTACCTCAAAACTCCAGTCCTCATTTTGCGAAATTATTGCGCTGAGTTCGCTTAAATTATTATCGCCGGAAATATCCAAAAACAACCTTGTTCCCGCCTGTAATTGCGTTCTAATCCCATTCAAGCGCCTGTGAACGTTTACTATATTCTCCACAAAAGAATCGTCGTTGTTTACCGCCAGAAGAAGCGCGTTAAACTCGTTTACCCTCGCAAGCGAGTCCCCGATTTCTTGAATCTTCTCGACTGCCGCGATTTTTCTTCCGCTTTCTGCAAGCGAAGTCGCCACAGGAATTTGCTCGTCAATATAAGAAAACAGCATGTTCATATTCGACTTGTAAAATTCAGCCAAAACCGACTTACGGACTGCTGCAAAACCGTAAATAGTGCCGTTTCTTCTATTAAAAAACGAACGCCTGTCTACATTTACCAAAACCGCGCTTGATTGAATTATGACGTTTACATCAAAATCACTGATGGTGGTTTCAGATAAATTGCCGTCCTGAATGCGTTGCACGGTTTGAGTTCTGAGCGCGGAAGAACTCCGAATTTCCGCCATAATTCTTTCAGACAAATCTTGTTGTGCTAGCATTTCTATTGCTTGGAAATCGTCAAATTTTGCTCGTCCGCTTACTCTGTCTCTGACAAATCCGATGTGCCATTCCGTGTTTAGATAGTTTTGCAAGCGGTGGGTTTCGAAAGTCCAAGAAGGAGCCCCCGCCAGCGCAGCACAAACGGTAAATGGCACCGCCAATAAAACTCTCCTAATCATATCAATAGTTCCTTTCTCACCGCTTTCCAACGGAAAATATTAAAATTAAACCAAAATATCAAAATAATTTCTTTGAAACAGAACACGTAAAAAACGCAAAAATTTTGCGCCCGAAAAGGCGCCCCCTTGTAATATCCCCACATATATTATACTTCGTATAATTATATGTGCTGTGCTGTGCTGTGCTGTGCTGTGCTGTGCTGTGCTGTGCTGTGCTGTGCTGTGCTGTGCTGTGCTGTGCTGTGCTGTGCTGTACTGTGCTGTGCTG
>WRAZ01000045.1 GCA_009779925.1 Chitinivibrionia bacterium | reverse complement strand
CAATTCGGTGATCCGCGTATCAACGTATATTAACTACTCCGCGCGGCTTTTCGCAGTCTGTCACGACCTTCTTCGACGGTAGATGCCAAGGCATCCGCCATATACCCTTAATATCTTAATATTATTTTTTCGTGAACGCCACCGTTTTTTGGGCAGGTTTGAAACCTGCACCCTACGATAACGCAACACGTTTGTTTCTCGTTCAACGAAATCTTCGTATGTACTCTATTCGCTTTATCTGTCTTGTCAAGGAACTTGCTTAATCGCGCTGAAATTTATTCCGCTTTGTCAATTAAGCGGGGAGAAAATACGTTATTGTTATGGGCGTTGTCAAGGGGGGATGGTGAAAAATGTGAAATTTGTGGAAAATTTACTTCAAGCCATTGTTTGTTATGGCATTTTTTTAGAGATTTCTTTGCAATTGTGCATTCTATGCTAAAATCGATATATTTATGATGGCTAATATATTAGCTAATAGCTGATTTTTCTGTGTTTTTAAGACAATATATTATCTTTTGCTTAAATTGCCAGAACAAAAAAAGAGAAAATCAATTTCTGCGATAAAAATCACACTTAAATCGCTTCCCCTTGACTTTCTCACTCGCGCTTTGGTATTTTAATCGCGATTTACAAACAAATTAAGGAGTAGAATAATGAATTTCCTCAAAATTCTTACAGTAATTACAATTATTGCTACAATATCAGTAGCACAAACTTGGAACGGAGCGGCAAACACAGATTGGTACAACGCCGAACAAAACGAATTCACAATAGCCACTGCCGAACAATTAGCAGGACTTGCAACATTGGTGAATGGCGGCAACAATCTAAAAAATAAAACCATCACTCTCCAAAACAACATTTTCCTTAATGACACAACCGATTGGCAAAATTGGGAAAACGCCGCCCCCGCAAACACTTGGACGGCTATAGGAAAAGACACAAATGCCGCATTCAGAGGAACTTTTGACGGCGCAGGACATACTGTTAGCGGCGTTTACATAAACAATGCATCGGCGGATAATCAGGGCTTTTTCGGATTTGTTAATACGGACGGAGTTGTCAAAAATCTCAGTGTTATCGCGTCATTCGTAAAAGGAAGAAAAAACGTCGGCATTGTGGTCGGCAACAATAATTCATTAGTCGATAACTGCCATTCAAACGGAAAAACCGCAGGGAAACAATCTGTCGGCGGAATAGTCGGATACAACAGCGGCGAAACGACCAACAGCAGTTCTGCAGGCGCAGTATATGGTAAAGGCGGTAAATTTTACGGCGGTTTTGTCGGCGGAAACGACCAAGGCAAAATCTCAAACAGTTCTTCGTCTGCCTCTCTCGGCGGAAGAGGAATGTTTTTCGGCAGTTTTGTCGGCGGAAATGACGGTAAAATCTCCAATTCCTATTCGACAGGCGAAGTTAATGCAAGAGGGATGTTCAGCGGTGGCTTTGTTGGCGCAAATACACGAAACGGCACAGTTATTGACAGCGGTAAAAGATAACCAAAAAACCAAGCGCAATAAATGGAGAAAATACTCAGCGGCATCGTTCTTCGATACACACATTTCGGTGAAACAAGCGCAATTCTGAATGTTTTAACAAAAGACAGCGGAATTTCGTCTGTTTTGCTTCACGGAGTAAAAAAGCACGGCGGAAATTATGGTATCGGTGCAATGGTTGAGTGGCAAATTTCCAAGCGATATTTTGAAAACGGCGGATTGGCGCGAACTTCCAAATACGACATAACAAACAATTTTTCATTTAACGGAAACGTCGAAAAAGTCGCGCTTCGAGACTGCGCCGTCGAACTTATTTTGCAAGTTGTTCCACAAGAACACAGCGACAGCCGCGAACTGTTTTCTTTGCTCGAAAAATATCTTAAATATTTAGAAAAAAGTGATTGCGACGTATTTTTTGCGTTTTGGCTTTTTTGCGTTCGGCTTGCACAGTTTTTGGGCTACAAAATCAATTTTGAGACCTGTATTGACTGCGAAAGCGGCTTGAATTTTTCTTTTTTGTCGCAAGAAAACGGCGGATTTTTGTGCGATAACTGCCATACAAAACCGAATTGGAATGGGGAAATACTGAAAATTTTGTCGAAAGGCAGTGCAAATATTAGCGAAACAATGCAAAATTTCTCCAAAAAAGAAAAGATTTTTGTGTGCGAACAGTTAATTTCGTATATTCAGTTTCATTGCGGGAAAAAAGAAAAGCCGCTAAATTCGTTTGAGTTTTTTTGCAAGTATGCGAGTGGATTTTAGGTAAAAAGTCGTTGCCTTTAAAGTGTTTTTTTCACCGATTTCTTACTGCGCTACAATTATTGCTACAACGTATAAATCCTATGTCGTCATAAATAAGAACTCGAACCCAACCCGTGCCTTCGCAACAACTGCACGTTGTTTCAGTGTAGCAACAGGCAAGTAAAAGCAACGAGAATAAGAAAATTAGGGCTTTTTTCATAACTTAAGCAAACGCATAGTTTATAATTCGCTCATTTTTTGACTTCTTTTGCCATAAAGGCAAAGGAATAACATCGTTTTCCTCTTCCAGCCATTCAATAGAAGCGCCAACAACATTTTCGATTTCTGCGAGTGCTTTTTCTTTTGTTTCACCGTGAGCAGACAAAGACGGAAACTCTGCACAACAAGCAATATATGCGTTGTCTTCCTGAGACCATACAATCAGATAACTATATTTTTTCACATCGTCAAAACTCATAAATACCCTCCGTTTTCCAGTTTCTTTATCGCTTCTATTACCGCTTTTACTTGATAAGGTTTAGCGGTATTTCCGTATTTTTGAATGTTTATTCTTGGGTCGCCTTGCCAAGGTGTTTTAAAAATATGATGGCTTCCTCTAATCCTCGGCTCTCCAAAATACTTTTTGCACACATTCAATAAGTCGATAAATTTAATATTTTTAGAATTTTGCCAATTTCTGTCTTCTTTTTTGTAATCCATAATTACCTTTTTGCTAAAACCATAATGTCAATGTCAGATATTTTCATTTTTTTTCTCCATTTTCAACGGGACGCTCTCTGATTACCATCTCACACCTATCGCTATATCGAAATGATGTAATTTCAACATTGTCAAAAGTAAAAACTCGCCTAACAATCTCTGTAGTAAATCGACTTTCTACCCAGCCCTCATTTCCGTTTTCTGTGCGAACTCTATACCAGCCATTTGCTTCCTCAACTACTCTCATATTTTGCCCACTTGCAATAATTTCAATCGAATTTTCGATTTCTTTACGAACTGTATCCGCGAAAACAAATAGATCGTCATTCGCTGATGCAAAAAATTGTCTGGCAAATGACGTACTTGCAAATAAAAAAACTGCAATAAGACACAAAATTACAAACTTCATAAACCCTCCTCTTTTTACCTTGAAATATACATTTTGTCAACACTGCAAAGCAAAACCAAGCAAAAATAGGCGAAGATTGTTCTTCGCCAAAAAAAATTCGCAAAAACATAAATTGTTTGCCGGACAAAACGTATTTTCTCCTCAAAAAGAAAAAAACACGGAGAATCTAAAGTGAAAACACTTATTTTTGCCATCTTATTTGCCTTTTCTGCCTTGACGATTTTTTCGTCCTGCACATTTGACCCTTTTAACAGAGGAGGAGGAGGAGGAGGCGGACGAGATGATTTGAGATACTGTCGCCCCGAAACGGTTGGTAATATTCGGCTTTGGGATAATACTTTGGGGCGATACGATATGGCTACCATTTGGAGTCCCGTTGAGGGAGCAAATTCATATAATTTATATTTTTCGGGAAGATTGTGGCATAATACAAGCGACACTTTTTCTATTTTTCGCGGATTAAATCCGTCAATTCGATATTCGCTCGAAATTTCTGCCGTAAACGATTGTGGAGAAAGTGCCGAGCGGGCGTTTTTAAGTTTTTGTCTGCGCCCAAGCCCTTTTTGGAATGTTTTTGCCGAATTCAGCAACGGCTTGCCCAAAATATCGTGGGACACAACAGGCATAACGCATTCCGACATAATAAGGACATTTAATATATATCGCTCTCAAAATGCTACCGACTTTACGCTCATCGGAACGACCCGCGAATTGTTTTTTATAGACACGACTTTTTCGGATTACGAGGTCAGTATTTACTCTGTATCGGCTTATACATATTGCATAGAAAACGAAAGAATAACACATGTAAATTGCTCTGCTTTAAATAGCGCTCCGAATATAATATCGGCACAAGGAGAAAGCGAATTGTCTATCAGTATATCGTGGAACAGTGTTAAGGGAGCATCACAGTATCGCGTACTTAGATCTGAACATATTGAGGGACCATACAGAGATTTTTCGACTACTCGCGATACATCGTTTTGGAGTTTTGGCAGCACCGCTTATTACAAAATTATCGCTGAAAATGCCTGCACCCTAAAAGAATCCGAAGCGGTTTTCATAAGAACTCTCCCTCGTGGGCACAACTCATTTTTATAGAATAAGCACTATATGTGCAGACGGGTTAGAAAGTTCGTTATCCTTATCTTTTGCGAGTATTCCCGACAAATAAACGCTGTAGCCGTGATCGTCTTTGCACTTACAAATCCGCAAAACCTACCAAAGCCACTTTATATTATATTTTTGAATATTATTATCAGCCGTGATAATTGACATTTTCTCAGAAATTGCCGTAGAAATCAATAATCTGTCAAACGGGTCTCTATGAAGCAACTCTAAATTTTGAAGCGTAGGTATATAATCTTTTTCTACATTGAGCCATTTGAAACCGTTGTGTTCAACCATTTTGTAAAACTCTGCTATTCCACCATCGAGGCGAAATTTTCCGATGTTTATTTTAATAGCAAGTTCCCAAGCCGAAGCAATGCTTACATACATTGTGTTTTTAGAGGATAATATTTCTTTTTTTGCCTTATCTGTTAGTAAATCAGGATTACTCGTAAGCCATAAAACTATATGTGTGTCAAGGATGTATTTCAATTACATATACTCCTTAAAATCTTCAAGCGGTTCGTCGAAATCATCTGACATCCAAACTTTTCCCTCCCAACCGCCGAGTTTTGCACAGTTTTTTCTTCGCTGGGCACTAATTAACTTGCTTCTTACAACAGAACGACTACACATAACCTGTTGCAAAAGCATATTCACTGCCGAAGAAATATCAAGACCGAGATTAGAAAAAAAATCTTCCGCCCTGTTTTTCAGCATATCGTCAATTTGAATGTTAATTGTTGCCATATTTTCCTCTTTTCTAAAAAAGAAATAAAAACCATAAAACAAAAATACTATTTTCCGACACTGCAAAGCAATATTAAACAAAAAATAGGCGAAGATTGCTCTTCGCCTATTGTAAAATCTGCTTCAAAAGGTTTAATTTGTTTTCTTAAAACAAAATACTAACGCCAAGATTAGTGTTTAATCCTATTGTATTCCTTTCTGTCCTATTAGGGTTGCGACTATCTCCTTCTACACGATATTCTTCTCGCTTCATATTAAAGAAACTAAATCCAAAATTCAGCGCAATCCAATCGCGATAAATCATTATGTCGTTGCCAAGCGAATGCTCTCTGAATTTTGTATTCTCTCCCCAGTGATTCATGGATAAATCTTCCCTACTTCTTTCTGACAACCCTGCAAAAGACAACGAATAAATGAGACGATATTGTAATTTTAAATTTTCTCTGATAGCCCATTCATACCCTAATCTTGGAGATAAATTAAATTCGGGCATTCGCGCAAATATCACTCGCTCCCAAACTATAGAACTTCCTGACACATCCGGTTTCATATGTCTCACAGTTGTAACGCCTAATCCTATTCCGGTGCCGACAATCACGTGATTGATAAATTCAAAATGAGACTCAAAACTAATACTGCGCCTAATAAACGGACACATATAATCATCTATTCCGGTTGTATAATAATAACCAAGATATGACTCATAACCGCCTAATCCGAATTCAAGTCCGAAATCAAAGAAGTTTTGTCTTCGTGAGTAATTCATCGTAAATGTTGCATCATCATTATCGCGCTTAATGCCGATACCGAATCGGTTATAATTGCCGAAGCCTTTATTGTCGCTTGCAGGTTTCGGCTCTCTGACCGGTCGCGCTTGCGCGGGTGGAGGTGGTGGCGGCGTTTGCACAGGTGGCGGCGCAGTAAACACATCTTCCGTGCCGTCGCTGTATATAATCCGCAATACGTCTGCTCTCCTTACGGAATGCAAAGCCTCTCTTTCGCCGACCCTGAACTCAATTTCATTGTCGGAAATCCTCGTAATTCTCGCGTTTTCTCTAATTGAGCCATCGCGCATTACAATTCTGTCTGCAAAACAAGGTAAGACAAAAAAAGTCAAACCAAAACACAAAACTTTGAGTAATTTACCCATAACACAACCTAACCCTTCCGCCGTTTTCGGCTAAATAAAAAATGTTAATTTTTTTTGACAGAAACAGATTAAAGGTCTGCGCTGCCGAACTATTATCGTTCGCCAAAACTTACAATAGACCTAGTTGACTTTACATTATCATACTACCAACCCAGCGCAGGCAGCACAGACGTGTGCGCACGCTTGGGTTGGCAATTTGGACTAATTGCGCATAATAACAAAAAAAATCTTCGTGCGTTTCCACTACGAAGACAACAGCCGATTTCGGCTATTGTAAGTTTTGGCAGAATAAATATAATTTATGCCGCTATGCGAAATAGGTAAGTTTGGAAAAAGTAGGAGAATTTTGTGTTTTTTGTGAAAAAATAAAAAAGCGGACATTTCTGCCCGCTCTTTTATTTATAGTTGCGTAAAATTTGTAAACCACGGCTGAAAGCCGCTCAAATCGCCCGCACGGCAAGTGCTTACATCATTCCACCCATACCGCCCATTCCGCCGCCCATTGGCATTGCGGGAGCGTCTTTGCTTGGAATATCGCTTACAAGCGCTTCGGTTGTAAGGATAAGTCCTGCTATTGACGCCGCGTTTTCGAGTGCGGTTCTGGTCACTTTTACAGGGTCGATAACGCCAGCCTCGTAAAGGTTTTCAAACTTATCGGTGTATGCGTTGTAGCCGAAATCGCCTTTGCCTTCTTTGATTTTGTTCACGATTACGCTTGCTTCCTGACCTGCGTTTGCAACAATTTGACGAAGCGGCTCTTCGATTGCCTTGCGGACAATTTCTACACCTAATTTTTGGTCGTCGTTTTCTACTTTTACGCCGTCGAGTGCGTGTGCAACTCTGATGAACGCAACGCCGCCACCGGGAACAATTCCCTCTTCTACAGCGGCTCTTGTCGCGTGAAGCGCGTCTTCTACTCTTGCTTTTTTCTCTTTCATTTCGACTTCGGTAGCCGCGCCGATTTTAAGAACTGCTACGCCGCCCGCAAGTTTTGCAAGACGTTCTTGCAATTTTTCGCGGTCGTAATCCGAAGATGTGTCTTCGATTTGCTTGCGAATTTGTCCGACTCTCGCCTGAATGTCTTTGCTGTCGCCCGCACCTTCAATAATGGTGGTGTTTTCTTTTTCAACGGTAATGCGTTTTGCTTTTCCGAGCATATCCAAAGTTGTGTTTTCGAGTTTGTAGCCCGCTTCTTCGCTGATTACCGTGCCACCTGTTAGGATTGCGATGTCTTCCAACATTGCTTTTCTGCGGTCGCCGAAGCCCGGCGCCTTAACCGCGCAGATTTTGAGTGTGCCGCGCAAACGGTTTACCACCAAAGTTGCCAATGCCTCGCCGTCGATGTCTTCCGAAATAATCAAAAGCTGGCGACCTTGCTGGCTTACTTTTTCCAAAATCGGCAAAATATCTTTCATTGTGCTGATTTTTTTGTCGTGGATAAGAATGAGTGCGTCATCCATAACCGCCTCTTGCGCGTCCACGTCCGTAATGAAATATGCCGACAAATATCCGCGGTCAAACTGCATTCCTTCCACAACGTCCAAGGTAGTATCGATTGATTTTGCTTCTTCGACTGTGATAACGCCGTCGTTGCCTACTTTTTCCATTGCTTGAGCGAGCAAATCGCCGATTTCTTGGTCGTTGTTCGCCGAAATTGAGCCGACTTGCGCAACTTCCTTTTTGCCATCGATTTTTTTGGAAAGCGCCTTAAGTTCCGCAATAAGCGCTCTTACCGCCTTATCGATACCGCGTTTTAAGTCCATAGGATTTGCACCTGCCGTTACGTTTTTAATACCGACTTTTGCGATTGCCTGCGCCAAAACGGTTGCCGTAGTTGTTCCGTCGCCCACGCCGTCGGAGGTTTTCGACGCGACTTCTTTAACGAGTTGCGCACCCATATTTTCGTATTTATCTTCGAGTTCGATTTCTTTTGCTACCGAAACACCATCTTTGGTTACAGTCGGCGCTCCGAAACTTTTGTCCAAAACCACATTTCTGCCTTTGGGTCCCAATGTTGCTTTTACCGCGTTTGCGAGAATATCCACTCCGTTAAGAAGTTTTTCGCGAGCGTCTGCTCCCAATACAATCTGCTTTGCTGCCATTTTTTGGTCTTCCTTTCTTTTTGTTTTGTTTGTTTTCTGAAAATTAGTTAATTACCGCCAAAACGTCGTTTTCTTTCATTATCATATACTTTTTACCTTCAAAAGTAATTTCCGTTCCCGAATACTTTCCGTAAAGGACTTTGTCCCCTGCTTTGAGCGTAAGTTTAACTTCCGCAGTGCCGTCGCCGACAGCGATTACTACGCCTTGCTGAGGTTTTTCTTGTGCGTTGTCGGGGATAATAATTCCGCCTGCGGTTTTTGTTTCCGCCTCAAGCGCTTCAATCAGCACTCTTTCACCAATCGGTTTGATAGCCATAAAATACTCCTTCTTTTGTTAATTTTTTTTGTTTTTGTTTAGCCTTTTCTCAACCTTTTCGGTTGGAGTCCGCAGAGGATTAGCAAATGCCGTGCCAACCCGTTTTTTGTTTCATTTTGCGACCAAAATACTATTTGCCGAGTGCCGAAAGGGTGTTTTGTGGTTTTATTTTGAAACAGTGTTGCGAAATGAGAAATGCGGCAACTACGCACTTTGCCTAACTTTCATTGTATTTCCCTTAATCGCTTATTTCAAAACAAAACTTTCTCTCACAATTCGAAAATCCGAAACCAAACTATCCACAAAAATCGCCTTTATTATATCGCTCGGACGATATTTTTGATTTACAGCTATATTGAACGAAATTTCGTTTTCATTTGCCGTAAGTCCTTGAATTTCTTGAGGGATAATCGCAATTTTTACGTCTTGTTCTTTTTTTCTGGTTTCAATTTCTATAACTTTCTGTGAATTAAACTGATTAACAGCTGTTTTTATGCAAATATCCGAATTTATTTTTTCTACTTTCCAATTTGTTTGTGTTATCATTTGCTCTATCGACGGTGATTTTAAGTCGATGGTTTCTTGCGACAAAAACTCTACCCCTTGCGGCAAAAGAGAATTGATTTTTTCTATATTTATTGGCTCTTGACTGCAAACAACAACATCGCACATTTCGTTTTCGCCGATTGCGCCCAAAGGCAGAGGCGGTCCGAACGAAATTTTCGGGCGACTGCGAAAGCCCTCCGAAAATGCCAAAGGCATTTTTGCGGCGACAAACGCTCTTGTTATGCAATCCATAAGATTTCTGTGCGACATAAAACGCGCGCGACCTGTTTTTGAATAGAAAAGGCGGATTTTATTTCGCATAATCTCCTCTTTCTCATTGCAGTTATCTTCTGTAGGGGCGGGGTTTGCCCGCCCTGTTGTTCGTTCGATTTTGCGCGCATTGGGCGGGCAAACCCCGCCCCTACAAAATCCTGTTGAATACTGCATTTTCAGCGTTTTTTTGCAAACTCCACACCCATTACACCCATCTCGACAATCCTTTGTCGTCTCTTGCGAAAGTGATTTTTCTCTTTCTTCTCGCAAAAATTTTTCGCTTACGCCTGTCGAAATTATACTCCACGGAAGCGGCTCGTTTATATCTATTTTTTGCGTGTATTTTTCTAAGTTTATTCCGCATTTTTCGGCGCATTTTTTCCATAAATCAATCGATAAATTGCCGCTCCAGCCCTCGAATTTTGCGCCGTTCAAAAAAAGTTCGTATAAAAACGCCGAAAGTTCTCGGTCGCCTCTTGCTAAAACGCCTTCGCAGAAAGAAATTTCAACTTGGCGATAATCGACTTTGACATTTTTCACCTTTGAGAACGTATGTTTTACTTTTAAGCATCTTTGCAGTAAAATTTGGGGAGCGACCGCCTCTTCCCACTGAAAAGGAGTGTGCGGCTTGGGCGAAAACGGCGAAAGCGATACGCTTACCGTGCATCTTTTTGTATGCGAATACACGATTTTTGCGCATTCGTCGATTAAGTTTATCATTTCGTCGATGTCTTCGTCGGTTTCGCTTGGCAGTCCGACCATAAAATAGAGTTTTATTGTGTTTCGTTTTTGTTTTGCCAAGATTTCTATTGTTTCAATTATTTTTTCGCGGGAAAAGTCCTTGTTTATTACGTTTCTCAGGCGTTGGCTTCCCGCTTCGGGGGCGATTGTAATGGACGACGACTGCGAAATTTCGTTGAGAAGCGACTGTGTTTTTTCGTCCATTGCGTCTATTCTTGTTGAGGGAATGCCGATTTTTTTGCCGCTTGCCTCAGTTTTTAACTCGCACAAAAGCGGAAAAAACTGCGAAAAATCCGCCGCGGAAAGCGATAAAAGTCCGATTTCGTCCCAGCCCGTATCGTTAATTCCGTTTTTTATTTGCGATAAAATTTCGTCGCAGTTTCTTTCGCGCACGGGGCGATAATGAAAGCCCGCCGCGCAAAATCTGCACCCTCTTGTACAACCGCGAGAAATTTCGACCGCCATTCGGCTATGGACTATATCGACAATCGGGACTATATTTTTTTCAGGGATAAATTCTTGCCTAAAATTTGTGATTTTCGCGAATTGCACGGGCTTTTCAAAGATTGCGACGGTGTGCGCGCCCGTTTTTTTTGTCTCATAATTTTGCGGAATGTACGCGCTCGGAATTTTGGAGATTTGTGCCAAAGTTTCTTTTCTGCTTAAGTTTTTTTCTTTGCAATTTTGCAAAATTTTGCAAAATTCAACAATGGCTTCCTCGCCGTCGCCTGCAAAAATTACGTCGAAAAAATCTGCAATCGGCTCGGGATTTGCCAAAACTATCCCGCCTGCTATAATTATCGACTCGTCGTCTTTTCTGTCTTTTGCAAAAACGGGAATTTTTGAAAGCGCAAGCATAGATAAAACATTGGTATATTGAAGTTCGTAAGATAGTGTAAACGCCAGAAAATCAAAGGACTTAAGCGGTAAAAAGCGTTCGAGCGAATATAGAGGTATATTGCTTTCGCGCATAATTTTTTCGGCGTCAAACCAAGGCATATATGTTCGCTCCATTGCCCAATTCGGGTTGGAATTTACGATTTCGTATAAAATTTGACTGCCGTAGTGCGACATTCCTATATCGTAAAGATCGGGAAAACACAAAACGCCGTTTAGTTTTGCGTTATGCTTAATTGTCGTATTTAGTTCGCCGCCTGTGTATCTTCCGGGTTTTTCTACAAAGGTAAATAGTTTAGTTTCCAAACACTTATACAAATCTGTCATTAATTTTCTCTCTGCCTTTCCAAGAATGCCGGTTTTGCATTCCTGCTTCTGTTTTCCCGCTAAAATACGTTTTGCCGACTTGAAAAATTGCAAAAAAACACGATTTTTCCGAAAACCAATGTAGGAATAACATATTTTATTACAAAGGACGATAAACTTTAGGAGCAAGTTATGGTAAAAGAAAGAATGCGACCGACTTCATTGTATAAAGAAGAGGTGTTTTCTCGTGAAAATTTTGCGAGAAGTTTTGTTGCATCTTACGACCAAGCGCTCAAAATGATGCAAGGAAAACAGCCACGTTCAAAAACATCCTTTCGCGAAAAACTTAATACTTGGCAAAAATTGGCAGAGGAAGACAATGACGAATAATAACGACATAGTGTTGTTTGAGGTCGATTCTACAGATGAGTTCGACAAAAAAACGGAAAGATTTGTTCGCAAAAAGAAGTTTCGCAAACTTCCTAAACAACTTGCTGAACTGAACGATGATTTAGAGCAAGGTAAATTTGAGGGAACTCGTTTAAGAAGCTTAGAACACCCGCTTAAGCACGATGTATATAAACTTCGCTTGCCGAACGAAGATACCAACGAGGGAAAATCGAACGGTTATCGCGTAATTTACGCAGTTATGATGGAGAAAAAATTAGTTTTGTTAGTTGCCATTTACTACAAGAAAGAGCAAGAAGACGTTTCTGATAATTTTGTCGACGGCTTAATAGAAGGATACTTGTTTGCTCAAGACGATTAATTTTTTACGAAATCCAACGAGAAATTCTACAAGAAAAATCGATTTTTCACACAAAATCACCAAAAACACAATAACCCGCCACTCCACCAAAAACAAATAGTATTTTATATCAGAAAAAAACCGTACAAATAAAAAAAACGAGGAGAAAAGAATGCAAATTGCACAAAAATGTCAAAATCCCTTGACAACAGCGAGAGGTCGAAATTACTCTCTCTCTCTCTCTCTCTCTCTCTCTCTCTCTCTCTCTCTCTCTTAAACTCAAGTATATAATCAGGCGTTTTTTATATATACTTAAAAGTATATATAATCCTGTCTCCTCTTCGGCGCAGAAAAACTTTGCGTTCGTAAGCTTGTTGCGTTTAGGCAAAACCGAAAAATTCTCGGCTATTTGGGACGTTGCGTTCTTTAAGCATAAAGTGTTAAATTCTATTAACTTTTTAGAGGGGGTTTCATTATGAAACGATTATTGGTGTTTTTTGCCTTAATGGCAGGTATTGTATTCTGGGCGGGATGCTCGGATGACGGCAAAGGTGGCGACGACAGCGGCGATGACAAAAACAACGGCGCTCACCCCAACTTCAGCATTACTGCGGCAGTTTTAGGAACGTGGAACGGAACGGGGAACTACACAGGACAAACATTGACCTTTGCTACTGCTACGGGAATTACCGGAACGGGCGCTATCGGAGAGTGGTTTGCAATGTTGATTGACCCCGAGAATCTCGCCGAAGTCACCAACTGGGTGATTACGGTCGCTAACGGCGCGGTTCGCATTACTTTGGACGGTGAATCGTTTACTTTTATGGAGTATTCGATTGCCAACGATGTTATTACTCTCAGATTAGCTCTGGATGGAGAGAATGAAGTAATCTTCGTCGGTCAAAAAGGCGCCGGAAATGACGACCCGGGCGACGATAATCCGGGCAACAACAATGCTCTCAGAGCGGGATTACACCAAGGCGCGCCGTCGGGATTAACTCCTGCGAGCGTTCCGCTTGCCGATGTTGCGGCAAATAACCTCAAAGAAGCGTTTATGTATGCCGAAATGATGAGCGGAACATTCACATTGGTTATAGACAGAGACGTTTCGGCAAGCGAACTTGCGCTTATGGGCGAAAGCGGCAGGATAACTATGACCATTATCGGTTCGGGCGGAAATCGCACTATCCAACTTGCCGCCGCGGAACTTCCGGGCGTAGAAAATCGTCTTTTCAGTATAATGGACAGAAGTGTTTCGCTCACAATCGGAAATAATATTACCCTCAAAGGCGCTTCGTCAATCGGACCCTTGGTAAACGTTATGGACGGCGGAACTTTTATTATGGAAGACGGTTCTAAAATTACCGGACATACTAATACCGCTTCCGAACAACACCATTTGATAGGAACCGTTTCGGTAAGATATACTAACTCCGTATTTATTATGAGAGGCGGAGAAATTACGGGAAATATCGACCAAGAGGCGGCAGTGCGAATAGGCGGAGCGACGTCTGAAGGTTTTGGCTCTTTCCGTATGGAAGGCGGTATAATACACGGCAATTCTCTCAGAGACGAAAACCCAATGGACGTTTTCTTAACTACTGCTCAAGTAAATTTCACTCATACGGGCGGCTTTATCGCATTTGGCAGACGTGGCGGCACCGGTGGCGGTTCTATAGCGGTTCCGACTAATTTAACGGTAGAAGTCGTAAGTGAAGCGACTGAGACCATCGGAACAATCGTCAGATTGACGTTTACAACTGTTCCGGGAGCGTCGGGCTATGCAATGTATATTCGCAGAACCGACGGCACTTATGCTATGATGGCAAGAAGAATGGTTGATGTACCGGGGCTGAACATAAGCGGAACGACCGCAAACTTTACCGCAAGCGAAGGCATAAGCGCAACAGAAGCACGATATATCAGAGTTGCGGCATTAAGCGGCAGCGCAACAGATTTTAGCAGCCTTATCTTCGGAAGAATGTCGGATGCAGTTCTGTTTACCCCTGCCGGTGCCGGTGGCGGCGGTGGTGGCGGCGATGTTCAGCGCGACAGCAGATTGATTACCGCTCCTAATCAGGCGTGGATAAACGAACACAATTCCGGACACGTCTTAAGAGCCGACGGAACAATGTTTTCGGTTTGGAATTTGGGAAGCGGCTGGCAAATAATGCCTATGACCGAAACGACATGGCATACGACCGGAAACAATACCATAGTTTCAGGATTGGGCAGCGAAATGCCTTATAGCATTACGGGCGCCAACACAAAAACAGTGGAAGTTAATTTCCCCGGCAACAATGTTGTGTTTACCAGAACTACAAACTCAGCATTTGCAGGACTTTAAAAAAACAGAGCCAAGGCAGTTATGCCTTGGCTCTTAAAAAAACAAACTGTGATTTTTTAATCTGCTTGAAAAATCGTATCCATATCAAAGCAGAAAACAATTTTGCCTTAATCACTCTCCGACAAATCCTTGCAACACCGAAAACCAACGGGGTTATGCCGATTTTGAGGGTGATAACTAAATCGGAAATTACTGCAGTTTGAGGATTGTCCGCTTTCCCAGAAGCCGCCCATTACTTTGAAAAATCTGTTGTTTTGCGGGGCGCGGGTGTTTGTCCATTCGGATAGATTTCCGCTCATATCGAAAACCGCGTACCAACTGCGGCAGGCGCTTGCTTCGCCGCTTCTGCGGAAGGTTGTGTCTTGGGTTATGCAAGCCCAACTTAAATAATTGTTGCCGTAGGGGAAACGCCAATTATACGGACCGTTGCAAGCCGCCGTCCATTCTTCGGCAGTGCAGAGACGTTTGCCGACGGAGGCGCATAAGTCGCGCGCTTGCAGGTGCGATACCAAATTCATCGGTAAAACGCCGCGTTCGTTGGGCCACATATATTGGTCTATGCAGAATTGCGGGTCGGCGCTTTGTATGAGAGCCATATTCGGCGGACAAAAACGCTGTACTTGCCTTTCTCCGAACGCGTAAACTATTTTTTGCTCGGTGAAAACATTGCCGCACTCATCGACGGCGCGGAAAAAAAGGTCGGTGTTTTGCGAAATCAAAATGTCTTCGCCGCCCCAACGACGAAAATCTGCCTCGCGCGAACGCTTATAATAAACGTTGGCGGGGCGGCTCATAGAAAAACTTACTCTTATCGGCTCAAAATGCAAGCCGCCCGACGGTTCGGGATAGACCCAAAGCGGCGATAAATCTCTGCAATTTTGGGCTGTTAACGCCGCTTTTTCTTCTTCGCGCGCTCGGCGTAAACTGTCGGCAAAACGCGTTAAATCGTCAATATTGGTAAATTGGCGGAAATTTTCGCAATTTGCGGGGTCTTCTTTGCAAAGGGCTTCGATAAGTTTTTGCAAATTATCGGCAATCTCTCTTTCGCGCGCTTTTTTCTTCGCCGCCGCTTGCGCGCTGTCTAAAAAACGTCTTTCGTCAGCGGCAATTTGGGCTTCCAAAAGAGCGGCTTGTCGCAAGCTGTCTTCTAATGTTGCGGCTTGCAACTTAAGTAAACTGTCGGACATTTCCTGCTCTCTGCTTGCTCGCAAACTGTCGGCAAAACGCGATAAGTCGTCGATGTTGGCGAAATTGCGAAATTCTTCACAGTTTTGCGGGGCTTCTTCGCAAAAAATGGTTATCATATCTTGCAGGCGACGACGAGTTTCCTCGCATCCCTGATTTTGCAAAGCCGCGAGGCGCTGAGCTTCTAACGCTTGTTCCCGCAAATCGAACATTCTTTGACGTTCCCATCCGAATTCAATGAAAAGGCGCACCAAAACAAGAAGCAAAAAAAGGATTATTGCTATTATTGCGTTTTTTTTCCACTTTTTTTGTTTTTCTTTTTCGCTATCGACGTTTTTTGTTTCTTCTTTTTCCAAAATTTTCCCTCCAAATCTCCGATAATTTCACGATATAGTAGTTTAACTTATTGTAGGCGTATTGAATGCGCTCTAAGAAACCGTAATCTCGTGGAATAGAGCGTATGCGGTGCGCCTATGATAAGGTAAACTGCTATAAAATAATTTTTGCGCTTGCTCCAAAACAAAAAAGTATTGCCGAAACCTCGACAATACTTAATTTTTTTACACAAACAGTCCAAATCTGCGTTTGATTACGCAATGCAACTATAACATTTCGTCAATTACGTTTTCGACTATAGCGTCCACCTTATCGTCAATCGAATATGTTCCGTTTTCGATTTGCGGTTTGATTTCCGCAATTCTTTCGGCGCGCACGTCTGCATAATTTTCTACTATTTTTTTGAGCGCGACGATATTCACATCGTTAGACGACCCCGCAGAACCCAAATTGCTCAGCGCAACGGAATCTTTAAGGTGTTCGCCATCATTCTTAACTTTAGATTCCCGCGTATTTCGCAAATTCGGCTCGTATGTTGTCGCGAACACATTGCTGTGTACTTGTCCTATTACCGACATAACAAACCTCCTTTTTTCAGCGCCGAAGCACTATCCAACCATCCTGTTATATAGTTCGGCAGGTTGTTAATTTTTCTTTAGAGATTTTTGTGAATTTTAAAAAATTATGTCGTTTTATCCGCAATTTGCCCGCAATCCACTTCTACTATTTCCACATCCGCAACGGAAACGTATCCGTCGCCGTTGTCTGTTCTTACTTTGACCCACAATCTGCCTTCCATACCCAGAATTTCCAGACTGTCGCCGTTGTCAACCTTTCTGTTTTCATCCGTATCCGCATAAGGCTCAATACTCGAATGCACCGTCGCGCCCTGTGGGTTTATTATTACCGCAAAACGTCCGAAGCGCATTGTTTTTCCCATACCGGCAACATTGAGATTCTTTATTTCTCCGTTAAGCGTGCAACCAAACAGCGAGGCGATACAATTATTTCCGATTATAGTTTTACCATTACCGTCAAACGTACCGTTAAAAGGTTTAACTCCCCTTATACCTATCGATACCCAATCTTTTTCTCTGTCAAGTTTAATGTTGTTGGCAAGAACAATGGTTTGACCGTTAAAATGTCTTTCGCCGCTATTAACAATAGTTGCCAACTCTCTCAGCTCGGCTTCCGTTCTTATTGTAATTTTCGGCGCGCTCCAATCAATCCCCTGATTTTTTTGACCGTACCCGACAAAAAACAATACGCTCGCCGCCGCAAACCCCAAAATCCCCAATAACCGTTTTGTCTGCAAATTCATAATGCAATTCCTCCAGAATAGTAAAATAAAGTTAAGACAGAAACAGTTTATAGGATGTTCTGCCCATAATTATAATTTCACTACAAACAACAAGTATGCCTTTGTTAATTTATTAAACAAACATCGGGTACGGCAGAACAACTAAAAGGCGTTCGACCCAATGCTTTGAAAATCGAAAAATTAACATAAAGTACAGGACAAAATCCAAGTACTTGTTGTTTGTAGTGATTGTAAAAATAATATTTGTTTTGGTAGAGATGGGGAGAAATTTCACTTCTGCAGGTGATTTTTTTGTAATTTTGTTGGAATGGCGCCTAAATTGCCCCTGCGCTTAAAATATTTATCGGACATATTTCCCATCTTAATATTCCCGCTTTTTCAAAATTTCCCGCAATTCTCCCCTAACCATAAACGCATATTGTAAAAGAACGCGTTCGCGAAATCACTTGTGTACCAATAAAAAACCACCAAACACAAAATATTCCCGCTCACTACCGAAACAATATAGTATTTTTAATATTAAATAAAGGAGAAAAGGAATTATGAATACAGTAATGCTGAAATCCCGAAGAAGCAATGCCAGAAACCTCGTCATTGAAGAAGTTGAGGATTTTG
>WRAZ01000044.1 GCA_009779925.1 Chitinivibrionia bacterium | reverse complement strand
GCCTGTATGCCTGTATGCCTGTATGCCTGTATGCCTGTATGCCTGTATGCCTGTATGCCTGTATGCCTGTATGAAAATACTATTTGCGATAGTATTTGTCAAGGGATTGTAAGAATTTAGTGTTTTTTTTTGCATTTTTTTCTCCGTTTTAAGCAAAAGCAAATTTCTTCTTCGCTTCGGCGAGAGAATGTCCGCCCGCAAGAAATGTGTAAAGTTGCTGCATTCCTTGTTCTATTCCTTGTTCTATTCCTTGCTCTATTCCTTGCTCTATTCCTTGTTGTTTCGCCTCTTGTTGCCATTCTTGCGCTATGCCGGATTTTACGGCGAAGCGCCTAATTATTTTTTCACCTTGCGCTAACGTCATATCGTCTCCTCCTTTTTCTAATATTTCAGCGTTTACCTTGCACAATTCATACATTACTTCCTGCACCAAGTCGCTGTTTGCTGTTCTTTCGTAATTTTTCACTAATTCTATCCCGTCTTGCATAGTCCAATTATCTCTGAGCGAATTAACAAGCCAAGCGCCGTCCCACCCTTTTGCCTCCAAATTGACTACTACTTGCATTTGCGGAATAAAACCGCTTGATCTAAAATAATAAATGCCGACATATTCCGACATTGTTTTTTCGTATTTGCAATAATTTTGCAAATAGTCAAACAAGTCAGTCGGATATTTTGTCGTAACTAAAGTGAGTGTTAAATCATTGGGAAGCAAATTGTTTTTCGATAAGTAAGCGTTGTAATAACTCAATACCTTGTGGTATGCTTCAATTGTTAATTCATCGCTTGGACCTTTGAACTCAATTATATTATGCGCCCGAAAAATTTTCATTATCGGATTGTCGATAACTACATTTTTGAGAAGTTTTATAACAACAACATCAATTCGCATTGGTTGCTTATATAATTCATATTCCGAAATGATTTCAACGTCGTAATCGCGCAAAAAGAAATCTATAATTTTTACAAACCAATATGTCCATTTGTTGCGTGGTCGCCTTGACTTCTTTGGTTGTTCTGTTTTTTTACTTGGCATTTATTACTTTCGTGTTTATTGTGTATTTTGTGGATAGTCCAGAAAAAATACGTTTTTGCAGACGTATTTGTCAAAGGTTCAGAGAGGTTTCGTGCGTTTTTTCGCATTTTTTTGCGCTAAACATAACATTTACCAACTATTTGCGGAAGAAATATACTATTTTTATTGCTTATGGAAGAATTTTTCGAAAGATTAAGGCGTGAATTGCCTCGAATTGACCCTATGGAAATCCGCGGACGTATCGTGGAGGTGGTAGGGCTTTTGGTGGAATCGACGGGACCTGCCGCATCTATCGGCGAGGTGTGCAATATTTTGGGCAGAAACAACGAACTTATTGTCCGTGCGGAAGTCGTGGGATTTAGGGGCGACAGAACTCTGCTAATGCCTCTTGGAACAATAGAAGGCGTTCATCCCGGAAACACTGTTATTGCTACCCGACGACCGCTTATGGTATCGGTTGGCGACGAACTTTTGGGCAGGGTTCTCAACGGAATTGGCGAAGAAATGGACGGCAAATGCGCGATTGCAACTGCTGTTCAACGTCCGATTTTTTCCGATATTCCCGACCCACTCAAGCGCGACAGGGTAAGCAAGCCGTTCCAAACGGGCGTCAGAGCAATCGACGGATTTTTAACCTTGGGACAAGGACAGCGGGTCGGAATTTTCGCAGGCTCGGGCGTTGGAAAGTCCGTACTTATGGGAATGATGGCTAAAAACTGCCGCGCCGACGTCAATGTAATCGCACTTGTCGGAGAACGTGGTCGGGAAGTGCGCGAATTTTTGGAGCGCGATTTGGGCGAAGAAGGAATGGCGCGCTCGGTTGTGGTTGTTGCAACAAGCGACCAGCCCGCTCTTATTCGTATGAAAGCCTCGATGGTGGCGGCGGCGATTGCCGAATTTTTCCGCGACCAAGGAAAACAGGTGCTTTTTATGTGCGATTCGGTAACGCGGCTCGCTATGGCACAGCGCGAAATCGGACTAACCGTGGGAGAACCGCCTGCAACTCGCGGATACACACCGTCGGTTTTTGCAATGTTGCCCAAATTTTTGGAGCGCGCGGGAAATTCCGACAAAGGCAGTATAACAGGACTTTTTACCGTGCTTGTAGAGGGCGGCGATATGGACGAGCCCGTTGCAGACGCGGCGCGCGGTATTTTGGACGGACACATTTTGCTTTCCCGCACACTTGCGCACAAAAACCACTTCCCCGCAATAGACGTTTTAAGCAGCATTTCGCGCTGTATGAGCGACGTTGTGGACGCGGAACACAGAAAAGTCGTCGGAGAATTGCGCGACAATATGGCAACTTACAAGGCGAACGAAGACCTGATTTCAATCGGCGCTTACGAGCAAGGCAGAAGCCCGAAAATCGACAAAGCAATTCAGATGAACGACCACATAAACCGCTACTTAAAGCAAGACCGCGAAGAAGCGTCAACCTTTGAGCAGTCGCGGTCAATGCTTTTGCAACTCGGAAGAATTGCCGCCGCACCGCCGCAAAATCAGCAACAAGCCGCCGCCAACATAAATCTGAGACGATAATGCAACGTTTTAAATTTGAATTACAGTCAATTCTGGACTTGCGAATTCGCGAAGAAGACGAGGCAAAAGCGTTTTTAATGATGTGCGAACTGGAATTGCAAAAAGCAAACGCGGACTTCAAAGACAAAAAAGAAGAATTAGTAAATTTTCAAACCCGCGAAAAAGGCTCTCGAAAAGACGAGCCGACAAGTGCCGCCACCCTTAAATTTTCGGTTTCGTGGCGAAATTCCATAAAACTTGACATTCTCAAACTTGGTCGCCAAATTCAGGAAATTTCTATGGACGTTGCGCGCGCTCGGCAATTGTTTACCCAAGCAACCATAAAAAGACAAGCCCTCGAAAAACTTCACGACAAAAAAAAGGAAGAATGGCAGAAAGAATTTAACAAACAGGAGCAAAAATTTCTTGACGAACTTGCCCAGACCCGCCACAATATTCGCAAAATTTCTTGATGTAATATTTCCGCAGATTTGCCCGATTTGCCAAAGGGAGGCGCGAATTTCGTCTCTTTGCGAGAATTGCGCAAAAGCATATATCGGCGGACACAGGTCTTTTGTAGGGCAAATCGAATACGAGCAAAAAACGCTCGATGTTTTTTCTATGGATGTATTCAATAAAGAAATGGCAAAAATTATTCACAATCTAAAATATTCGTCAATAACAAAAAACGCTTCGGATATTTTTCGTTTTGGGCTGACTGCTTTTTACAATGAACTAAAAACAGCCGATTTCATAACTTTTGTTCCTTTGCATCCTTGGCGATTTTTGAGGCGCGGTTATAATCAGGCGGCAATTTTGGCAAAGGTCGCCGCAAAAGAGCTGGATATTGACTGCAAAAGAACACTGTTTCGCCGCCGCTACAACGAAACACAAACCAAAAAGAACAGTGAAAAACGCAGAAAATCGGTAATCAATCTTTTCGCAATGTTGCCCAAAATCGATGTCTGCGGCAAAACAATAATCTTAGTCGATGACGTTTGCACAACAGGCTCAACAATCGGCGAGTGTTCAAAGGTACTGCTTGCCGCAGGCGCAAAAAAGGTTATATTGTTAGTTTTGGCAAAGGTGTGAAATTGTTTGAACAGTGTTTTGAACGGCGTTTTGAACAGTGTTCAAAACACTGTTTAGTTTTTTGTAAACATAAAAAAAAGAGACGCAAGCATTGCGTCTCTACAAAAATATCCGTGTTCGTTCGAGATTAGTCGATAATATTTACGAGTTCTACCTCGAAAATAAGTGTGCTGTTAGGACCAATTCCCGGAAGCGGACGCTCGCCGTAAGCAAGTGCCGAAGGAATGAAAAATCTGAATTTTGAGCCTACATTCATAAGTTGAAGACCTTCTGTCCAACCGGGGATAACGCCGCCGACAGGAAATCTTACGGTTTGGTCATCACGTGAGCGGTCAAATTCCGTGCCGTCAATAAGTGTGCCGACGTAGCGCACTTCTACTGTGCTTGCCGCAGTCGGTTTTCTTGACGCAACGTCGCCGGCTTCGATAACTTCGTACTGAAGTCCGCTTCCGGTGGTATTTACTTCGGGTCTTTGAGCGTTAACAGCCAAAAACTCAGCGCCTTTGGTTTTGTTGTTTTCGCCTTCGGCTTCAGCTTTCGCTCTTGCCTGTTCGTTAAGGCGCATCATAACGTTCATCATAATTGCGCGCTCAACCATTTCGTCAAATCTTGATTGTTTGGTTGTGTCAAGACCTTCGTAAAGAGCCGAAAACAGAATGTCTTTGTTGATTTCAGGCATCAACATTCTGAGTGAGCCCGCAATGTCCCGTCCGATAACATAGCTGAAACTGTCCTGCTCTGTTTTCAGTTCAATGTTTCTGCTCATTCTAACACTTGTTCCGCTACCGAAGTTGCAAGCCGTAAGCGCAAGCAAAATCGCCGTCAAACCACATAAAAAAATCGCCTTTTTCATACAAGGTTCCTTCCTTTTAATAATAAATGAATTATGTTCCCAAAAATAGTCGGAGCGGGAATTGAACCCGCACGGGCGCAATGCCCAAGGGATTTTAAGTCCCCAGTGTCTACCTATTCCACCATCCGACCGAAGAAAATCGAGGGTAAAATAATATTCGCCGAAAGTAAGAATGGTAATAATTTAAAAAATAAGAGAATTTTAAGAAAAAATCGCAAAACTTAGCGGCATAAAGTATTTTTACACCCGAAAAATCAACCTTTTTCTGTTTTAGAAGTGAGAACATATTTATGTATAAAATAATAATTTCGATTTCTGCGGCGCTGATCTTGGTTTCCTGTATGAAAAGTCCGAGACACACAATGCTGCAGGAAGACCAACCGAGCAGAGCCCACACAATACAAAGACCTGAAGGAATTTCGCGGGGCACACACATACTGACAGAAACGAGCGACTTGCTTTTTGTCGCCGATACTATGATTACAAACGCAGAAAAGCTTGTGTCAAACGGAAAACCGCAAGAGGCGCAAAATCTGATTTCCATACTCTTTGAATTTTTCCCGATACCCGAATACATTTGCGATAACACGGAGGCAATGCTTAATCGCGTGGCGCATTTGTATGTCGAAAAACTTCCCGTAAACTACACAGACTCGGTTCCGCTGTCAATTGTCGCTTTTGTTGCGCGCTATCAGTTCAATATGCTTATGAACGAAATTGACACCGCCACCGTAGATATGTCGCTTTTTCCGATGCACTGTTTACAGGAAGTAGTTTTTAACCTGCCCATAACGTTTAACCACAGAGTTCAGGTAGCTATGCAGACTCTGCTTGCCGAACGCAGACAGGAAAGAATGTTGCGCCTCTTAAACAGAAGTTTGATTTATCGCCCGTTTATGAAAGAAATGTTTGAAGAAGCGGGCTTGCCGACCGACATAACCTTTTTGCCGTTGCTCGAAAGCGCATTTAACTCGAGGGCGTATTCGCACGCGCACGCTTCGGGGCTTTGGCAGTTTATTCCCGCGACGGGAACAAGTTTCGGCTTGCGACAAAACTATTGGGCGGACGAGCGACGCGACCCTTACAAATCAACCGCGGCGGCTATTGCGTATTTCACACGGCTTTACGGAATGTTTGGCGACTGGTATTTGGCGCTTGCGGCTTACAACACGGGCAACGGACGCATAAGACGACACATAAATAACGCAAAAGCGGCAAATCCCGACACAATTCCCACATATTGGGATATGCAACTTCCGCGCGAGACAATGAGTTATGTTCCGCTTTTTATAGGGTATCAGATTATCGGCAGAAATCCGACGTGCTTCGGCTTTTTCCCCGACAGTTCCATTTCGCCTTTCAGCTTGGACACCGTAAATATTTCGAGCGTTTTGGATATGGGACTGATTGCAAGAGGGATGGGTATTCCGCTCGACTCTTTGCGCAGAATAAACCCTGCAATAAAACACAATCTCACTCCCCCGAATATGAGAAACTTTACGCTGTATATTCCGAACGGAAGCAGAGCGAGATTTGACGAATTTTATGCCTCTTTAAGACCCGAAGACCGAATTACGTGGTTTCGTTATCGGGTAATTGCGGGCGACAATCTTAACAATGTAGCAAGAAGGTTCGGCGTTTCGGCGCAGGCAATAAGAGACCTTAACCAAATGAGAAACAACACCCTTGTTGCCGGAAGACACATTCTGCTTCCTCTGCCCGATAACGCGGAAACAGCCGCGCGAGTTGCCAGAGCGCAAAGAGAAGAAGAAGAGCGCAGAAGGCTCGAAGCCGCTTCGGGAAGAATAAATCACCGTGTTAGTTCGGGCGAAACATTGGGTTCGATTGCGAGATTGCACGGCGTATCTTTGAATGATGTTCAACGTTGGAACCCCGATATTGAGCCGCGAAGATTACGAATAGGCAGTATTGTGATAATTCACACAAACAGACAAGCGGCGGCGGCAACTGCTCCGGTCGCACAAAGAGCCGCGCCAACGGGTGCCGCCGTAGGAACACAAGCGGCACAAGCACTACCGTCGGAACAACCTGCAAACGGAAACGGAAATGGTGCGCAAACCACTCCGCCGCAACAGCAACAAACAACACAACCTGTTGCTCCTGCAACTACCCCTGCAACACAAGCGGCGACGACACCGCCTGCCCAACCGCAACAAACAGCACCTGCCGCTACGAATGGAGCGGGTCGCGAGCAACGCAGATATGTTGTTCAAAGCGGAGATAATTTGTTCAGAATTTCACGCAATCTTAATGTATCGCTTTCGGATTTGGCAACTTGGAACAACAAAGACATAAACAATCCCGTAATTCGTGTGGGCGAAACGCTTGTTTATTATGTGGATGCAGGAACGCCCGTCGCCACTGTTGCACCTGCAACACCTGCGACAAATGCAAACAACGCAACAACCACTGCACCCGCTTCCGCGCCTGCCGCAAGCACAAGTACTGATGGTGAAATAATAAATTACAGAGTAAGTCGAGGCGATACACTCTTCTCAATAGCAAGAATGTTTTCAACAACAGTCGCAGACTTGGAAGCGTTGAACAATATGACGGCTAACCAACTTCAGGCAGGGCAAACGATAAGGGTAAGAAACAATGCTACAACGGCAAATTCTAATTAAGGAGATAAACGATGAATAAGCAAACTCGTATATTTTTCGCGGCGTTCTTTGGATTTTTAGTGCTTTCTTTTATTATAAATATGTCGGTTGCGTCTTATTCGACGAGTTCGTCAGGCGGCGCGGCGGTTTTTAACAGATTGGGAAATCAGGTCGGCGTTGTAAGAATAGATGGCGTAATCCTTAACAGCGAAAACACAGTAAAAGAAATAAATACATTCCGCGAAGACCCGCGAACCGTTGCAATACTCATAAGAATAGAAAGCCCCGGCGGCGCGGTTGCTCCGTCTCAAGAAATTTTTAATGCAATAAGAACAGCGGCAGAAGCAAAACCGACAATTGTCAGTATGGGAAGCGTTGCGGCAAGCGGCGGATATTACATAGCAAGCGCGGCAACCAAGATTTTCGCCAACCCGTCAACGCTTACGGGCAGTATCGGCGTAATTATGCAGTTGAGCAGATACAACGAACTTTTAGATAAAATCGGCGTTGCAATCGAAGTGCTTACCGCAGGCAGATTAAAAGACGCGGGAAGTCCCATACGCGAGCTTTCCGACGAAGAACGCGAATATTTTTCAGAAATTCTGGCGGATATTCACGATCAATTTATCAGAGATATAGCGCTTGGACGCAATATGGACATAGATTATGTAAGAGAGTTTTCCGAAGGTAAAATCTTCACAGGAAATCAAGCGTTAGACTTAGGACTTATCGACACCTTGGGAAGCTTTATGGATGCACAAAACTACATCCGCGAATTGCTCAACTTACCGCAAAACACAACTTTCACCGAAAACAGAAGCCCAAGCAACATTTTAAGAGAATTTTTATCATCCGTAAGCCCACTCGGAGGAAGATTTCCACTCAATCGCAAAGGCGGCTTTTTCTTTATCAGCGAGCAATTGTTGTGAAAAAAGGCGAAGGTTCTCCCCTCGCCTTTATACTTAAATTACTACAACTCTCCTAAAATCCAGCGCGCGTTAATTACATCACCCTCAGAGAATAAAACAGTAGTTCCATCTTCACAACCTTCTTCTTTACCGTTAATTACATTCCAACCCTTTTTGAGATTAAGGGTGAAATCTTTGGTAGTATAATTTCCCAACCAATACGTATTATGAGATTTCCCCTTCCCGATAATCGAAACATCTCTGTCAACATATATATACGAAACCATCTGATCTACTTGGGAGTTTTCAGAGTCTCTCCAATAATGACTTCTATAAAGTTGCTTGTTATCTGTAATATCAAAATACCTTAACTCTGCCATCATTGTCGCATTGTCGCTGGCAGTAATACTTTCAAACCAAAATCCATACCCATTTTCAATCCATTCTGAAACATTAATTAATTGCGAGGAATTAGGCGTTCCGATTGTAAAACTTAACTGTCCGTCAGCAACAGTTCCGTTCACACCAAAAGAAGAAATAGCAAGAGTTTCTGTAAATTGTCCATAAACGCGTTCCTCTGCTTCCCAGTAAAACACCCAAACCTGTCCGCTTAAATGCAAATTTTCGCCAATATGCCCTGTGCCACCACCGCCGTTTTCGCCTTTCCCGTCATTGCCGTTATCTGAGCACCCAACCCAGAACATAATACAACAAACCAACCACAAAACCATAAATAAGCGTTTTTTCATAAAACCGCCCTTTCATAAAAAATGTTAAAAGTTCAGACAAAACAGCAGAGGGCTGTTCTGCCTATAATCACAGTTTTGCAACAAACGATGAAATTCACTCGTGCTCTATTTATTATTCAAACAAAGAAGAACAGATAGACAGAACAACCTGTAGAGGAGTTCTTGTTCTTTTTTGTAGAACAGACAAAATCAAAGAACACAAATGAAAAGTCGGGAGTTAGCCCAACAATTCATCGTTTGTTGCGTGGAGAAAATAATATATGCCATAATTATATGTGATATTTTTTGAAAAAAGTAAAAAAAGAAACAAAAATAGGGAGGCGACCGTCGCCCAAATATTATTTTGTATATAAAAGGAGACACTATTGAGCAAAAAAGAAAACTTATTTGAACAGGACGATTTACCTGAAATTCTGCCGCCGAAAAATGACATCGTATTCAAAATGCTTTTCGGCGACAAGAAAAATGAAGATATTTTAATTGATTTTCTTCAAGTTGTATTAAACAAGAACATAAACAAAGTTCTACTGCTTAACCCAATAAACAAACAAGAAAACGAAACTGATAAATTAAGCGTTTTGGACGTAAAAGCAGAATTAGAAAACGGCGAAATAATCGATATTGAAATGCAGGCGTGCAATCTTCCCGAATTGCGTTCCCGAATTTCGTATTATTCTGCCAGAATGCTCGTTGAGCAAATCGGCAAAGGCGGTAAATATTTGGATATAAAACCCGTAATTTCGATTATTATTGTAGAAAAATCGCTTGTGCTTGAATCTAAAAAGTGCCATAATGTATTTTCAATGTTAGAAGAAGAGGAACTTTTTCCGTTTAGCGACTTGCAGAAAATACACATTTTGGATTTGTCTCGCATAGAAAGAGAAAAAAACGAAAAACTTTCGGATTGGCTTATATTTATAAATTCTGAAAAAGAGGAGGATTTTATGAAAGTTGCAACAAAAAACAAAACAATAAATTCTGCGTTCAGCGAATTAAAAGTTCTGAGCGCCGACAGGTTGCAACGCGAACGCTATGAAGCACGATTAAAAATGCAACGAGATATTTGGTCAAGAGAAGATGCGGCTAAAAAGAATATGGCTCTCGAAATTTTTGAATACCTTGAAAAAGGATATTCAATAGCTGACGCGAGAAAAAATTTTCTTGTTCATTGATATAGATATTTCTACGAATAAATAAACTGAGAGGGTAAATGAGTTATCTTGTTTTTGCGCGGAAGTGGCGACCTATGATGTTCGACGATGTTGTCGGGCAGGAGCATATTACGAACACGCTTAAAAGAAGCATTTCAACTGGAAAAATAGCGCATTCTTACGTTTTTACGGGAACTCGCGGTGTCGGAAAAACAACCACCGCGCGAATTTTGGCTCGCGCCCTTAACTGCGAAAAAGGACCGACGCCCGACCCTTGCGGCGTGTGCGACAGCTGTGTTGCGGCAATAAACGGCTCAAATTTCAACATTGCGGAATTCGACGCTGCTTCAAATTCGGGCGTTAACGACGTAAAAGAACTTATGGAAGCGGTAAATTATGTCCCGATGGGAAACGGCGCAAATTATCGCGTGTTTCTTATAGATGAAGCGCACTCTCTCAGCAAACAGGCATGGAATTCCCTGCTTAAAACACTCGAAGAGCCGCCCGCAAATGTCCTCTTTATTTTTGCTACCACCGAACCCGAAAAAATACTGCAAACGATACTTTCACGTTCCATTCGCTTTGATTTCCGTCCGATTTCGGAAGAGGCGATTTTTAGGCAATTAGTGAAAATTTGCAAGACAGAAGTCATTGAATTTCAGGACAATGCGTTGCGTCTCATCGCCCAAAAGGCGAATGGCAGTATGCGCGATTCACTTTCGCTTCTTGAGCAGGTGCGCGCATTTTGCGACGGAGAATTAAGCGAAGAGGCGACCCGCAAAATTTTGGGACTTGTATCCATAGAAACATATTCAAAAATACTTGAGCTCGCAAATGAAAATAGGGTCGGAGAAGTAATAGAAATCTTCGACAAAACACTTGAAGACGGATTTGACATTTCGGAATTTTTAGACGGAATGCTGTCTTTTTTGCGTATGCTTATGTTCCTGAAAATCAAGGGAAATACGGTCGAGACATCGAGTATCAATAATATCTTGAATAACTACAGCGAAGGCGATATTTTGCGAATAAGTGAAATGGTATCGGCAACGCAAAAAGAATTGCAATACTCAACTTTCAGAAGATTTGCGGCAGAGCGATTATTAGTAAAAATTGCAAGTATGGATAAGACAATAACTATTCAGCAAGTTTTGGATTTTTTGAAAAACAGTGGCGGAGGAAACACTGAAACCAATGTAGAGGCAAATAATCATTTGCCTAAAAAAGAAGAAAAGCCGGAAGAAAAAACCGAAAATACACCTGTAGAGACGCAAACGTATGTTCGTGAAGCGGAGCGTAATCAATGCTTGCGTCTAACAGAAAAAATCCCCGTTGATATTTCGCCCAAAAACGAAGAAAACAACGGCGATTTGCCTCAACAAGAACCGATGGCGGAACAACCTATAATCGCCGTCCCAAAAAAACAAAACAAAGTAAAAGAAAGCGTTGAAGAACTTATGCAAAATCAGCCGATAGTGGCAAAAATCGCAGAAAAATTCGACGGTAAATTCATATAATATCAGGAGGATACAAATATGTCGGGCGTAATGCAGAAAATGATGAAACAAGCGCAAAAAATGCAAGCGGAATTCCACAAAACACAGGCGGCATTGGCAGAAAAAGAAGTAGAAGGAACTGCTGGCGGCGGAATGGTGAAAATCGTTATGGACGGAAACGGCGCTTTGCAGTCGGTAAAAATCGCAAAAGAGGCGGTTGACCCCGACGATGTCGAAATGCTTGAAGACTTGGTTGCGGCGGCAATTCGCAACGCAAACGAACAAGTGAAAAAACTTTCCGACGACTCACTCGGCGCAATAACGGGCGGACTTGGCTTACCGGGTTTTTAATTAAATGATACCAAAGCATTTACAGGATTTGGTTGACGCACTGCGAATTTTGCCGTCAGTCGGCGAAAAAAGCGCGTTTCGTATGGCGTTATATCTGTTGGAGCAGGAAAATGACGCCCCTCTTCGCTTGGCAAACGCTTTAATTAACGCAAAAGAAAACGTTATGCGGTGTTCTGCTTGTAATGCGCTCAGCGAAAAAAGCATTTGCCTTATTTGTTGCAATCCAAATCGCGACAATTCGGTTATTTGCGTTGTAGAACGCCCGTCGGATATGCTTGCAATAGAAAAAAACAACCGTTTTAACGGAGTTTATCACGTTTTAGGCGGACTTATTTCGCCGATTAGCGGCATCACGCCCGATAAATTATCGTTAAATCTTTTAAAAGAACGAGTAAAAAACGGTGATGTAAAAGAGATAATTATTGCTTTAGGCTTTACGGGCGAGGCAGAAACCACGATTTTTTACATTCAAAAAATACTTTCGGGATTTCCGCTTACGATTTCCAAGCTTGCGCAAGGATTGTCGTCGGGGCTCGAAATAATACACGCTGATAAGCACACGCTGAATCAGGCGATTGACGACAGAAAAATAATTTCAAGGAGCATTTAATTATGAAAGAAAAACTGGTATCATTTGTAAGAAGAACTTTTTCGACCTGCTTTTACACGGGATATATTCCCGGACCTGCGGGAACTTACGGCTCGCTTTTGGCAATCGCGTTTTTGTATTTTTTTATGGACAAAACACAACTCTGGTTTATAGCCCAAAACGCGCATTTGTTTCTTTTGGGCTTTATAGCGTTTGTATTTGTCGGATTTTGGCTTTGCAACGACACAATAAATAACTTTGGCAAAGACGACCCGAACAAAGTAAACATAGACGAATTTGCAGGGCAAATGATAACGTTTCTGTTTGTTCCGCTGTCAATTCCCGTTTTAATAGTCGGCTTTATTCTCTTTCGCTTTTTCGACATCGTAAAGCCCTACCCTATCCATCTTTTTGAGCATTTGGACGAGGGTGCGGGGATTATGATGGACGACGTTGTCGCGGGAATTATGGCTTGTGTTTCACTTAATTTACTGTTGGGCGTTTATGGAATTATTATCGCAAGAGTACAATAAGAAAATTGCAAAAATCGGCGTTCTTTTAACGGAGCGAAACGAGCGGGTTTCGACGGCAGAGTCCTGCACAGGCGGGCTTATCTCTGCCGCTTTTACGCAACAGGCGGGTGCTTCGGCGTGGTATTTCGGCTCAATTATAGCCTATGATAACTCTATAAAACACAATATATTAGGTGTTTCGAGCGATATTTTACAAAAATACGGCGCAGTAAGCAAAGAATGTGTCGAAAAAATGCTTATCGGCGCACAAAAAATGCTTGCAACCGAGTGGGCAGTCGCCGTTTCAGGAATTGCAGGACCAAGCGGCGCAACCCCCGATAAACCAATCGGAACGGTTTTTGTGGGAATTTCGCACAAAGGAGAAATTTTAGAGGTTTCGCACAACCAATTTTCGGGAAACAGAAGCGAAATTTGCTTGCAATCCGTGCAAAAAGCGGTGGATATGTTATTGATTAGGCTTGAAATAAACCGTTAAACGGCAAAAATTATACCCATCTATACTAAAAATTGCTTTGAAAACTTACTTTTGGTTTCGGTAATATAGTATTTTTAACATAAACTAAGGAGACAATTTATGAAAAACGACTGGTTTAAAGAAGGAAAATACAAGCAATTTCCGAATATTGATTTGCCGAACAGGACTTGGGTTAATAATAAAATTACTAAAGCGCCTCATTGGTGCGCGGTGGACTTGCGCGACGGAAACCAGGCGATTTGGACGCCGATGACTAAAGATAAGAAAATCATTTTCTTCAATAAACTCATCGAAATCGGCTTTAAGGCAATCGAAATCGGTTTTCCGTCGGCTTCGCAAACCGAATACGACTTTGCGCGTATGCTTATCGACCAAAATCGCATTCCCGACGATGTCTCGGTGCAGGTTTTGGTGCAGGCGCGGCAACATCTCGTCGATAAAACTTTTGAGTCGCTTGAAGGAGCAAAAAACGTCATAATTCACTTGTATAACTCGACTTCGCCCGCGCAACGCCGCGATGTTTTCGGAAAAGACAAGTCCGAAATTATAGATATTGCCGCCTCGGGAACTCAAATGGTTATTGACTCAATGAAGCATTTCAGCGGAAACGTGCAACTCGAATATTCGCCCGAAAGTTTTTCGCTTACGGAATTGGATTTTGCCGCCGAAATCAGTAATACGGTCATTGATTTATGGAACCCTGCCGAGCGCGGAAAAATGATACTTAATTTGCCGAGCACCGTCGAATGCGCAACGCCCAACATTTACGCAGACCAGATAGAATGGATGTGCCGCAACATAAATCAACGCGAAAACGTTTTGGTTTCGCTTCACACGCATAACGACCGCGGAACAGGCATAGCAAGCACGGAACTCGGAATTTTGGCGGGAGCAGACCGCGTTGAAGGCACGCTTTTTGGCAACGGAGAACGCACGGGCAACGCCGATATTTTGACCATTGCCTTAAATTTGTATTCGCAGGGCATAAATCCCGAACTCGATTTCAGCGACGTGGACAGCATTCGCGAAATTTACGAAATCTGCACCGAAATGAAAGTGCATCCGCGCCAACCATACGCAGGCGAACTGGTATTTACGGCGTTTTCGGGTAGCCACCAAGACGCAATCGCCAAGGGAATAAAATTGAGAAAGCGCGAAAATCGCACAATTTGGGACGTCCCGTATTTGCCGATTGACCCGCGAGACGTCGGGCGCGATTACGAGGCGATAGTCGTTATAAATTCGCAATCGGGCAAGGGGGGCGCGGCGTTTATTTTGGAACAGCAAGGCGGTTTCAGCGTTCCAAAACTTATGCAGGTCGAAATCGGGCGCGTTGTTCAAAGATATGCCGACGAACTTAAACGAGTGCTCGAAGCAAGTGAAATTATAGATATTTTCAAGAAAGAATTCGTAAATCGCGAAGACAAAGTCGAACTTATAGAAATGACTTCCAAGCGCGAAAAAAAGGAAAACGAAAATTACATTTTCTTGGAAGCAAAACTTAAAATAAACGGCAAAGAAGTTGTCGATACGGCTCAAGGCGACGGCGTAATAAACGCTTTGTCCGTGATTTTAGAGAGAAACGGCTTTGAAGACGGGCATTTGGGAACTTACGAAGAACACGCAATGAGCGAAGGAAGCGCGGCAATGGCGGCGGCTTATATCAGCATTGAAACCCCCGACGGCAACTCGTTTTTCGGCGTTGGAATGGACACCGATATTATGTGGGCAAGCGCATTGGCGTTAATTTCGGCGGTGAATAGGGCGTTTTGATATTGATAATAGACTTCTTGCGAAATCTAAAAAAAACGCGAACGATTTTCCGTAGGGGCGTATTGCATACGCCCGATTTCTGTCGGCGATTTGGGCGTATGCAATACGCCCCTACGGACGTGTTTTTTTCATCACTCCAACCCTTTCGCCTCGTTCCACAGTTCGTCTAATTTCTCCAAACCTGCGTTTCTCAATTTTTCGCTGTCGTAGCCAAAACTGTTTTCTATGTAATTAAAACGCCGCGAAAATTTGCCGATTGAAGCTCGTAATGCGTCTTCGGCAGAGACGTTTGAGTGGCGCGCCGCGTTTACGAGCGCAAAAAGAATATCGCCGAATTCAAGATTTTTTTCGTCGTTGTCGCCTCGCTCTACCGCTTCCCGAAATTCGCGAATTTCTTCTTCGATTTTTTTCAGCGGCTCTAAAACGCCGTCCCAATCAAAGCCGTAGCGCGCGGTTTTTTTCTGAATTTTTTCGGCTAAATAAAGCGACGGAAGCGTTTTGGGAATGCCGTCCAGAATGGATTTTCGGCTTTCTTTTCCCTTTTCTTTTTGCTTGATTTTTTCCCAAGTTTCCAGTATGTCTTTTGTGTCTTTTTCGCCCGAATTTTCAAAAACGTGCGGATGACGGCGGATTAGTTTTTTGCAGACATCGTCTAAAACTTCTTCGGCGGTAAAGTGGTTTTCCTCGCTTGCAAGCTGACATTGGAAAATTATAAGCCAAAATAAATCGCCTAATTCTTCCCTCATTTCGTTCGTATCGTTTTTATCGACAGCGTCAAAAAATTCATAGCATTCTTCGAGCAAGTCGTTTAAGGTTGAGCGGGAAGTCTGCTCTCTGTCCCAAGGGCAACCGTTTTCCGAGCGCAGGATTTTTGCAATTTCTGCTAATTTGTCAAATTTTTCACTCATTAAATTCGCCTTTTCCTTGTCTCAGGATTTTGGGAACGTCTCCTGTTAAATCGACGATTGTCGAAAGTCCGCCTTCCAAAACTCCCGCGTCCAAAACAACGTCCACTCCGTTATAAACATCCGGATACAAGTATAAATCGGGATTTCCGCGGTTTTCCTCGCCCGTGTTGAGCGACATATTTGCAAGCGGCTCGCCGAGTTGGTCTATCAGCATTCGCGTTATGGGATAATCCGTTATACGAATTCCGATTGTTTTGCGTTTTTCGACGAATTTTTTCTCCAGAAACTGCGACGACGGCAAAATAAAAGTAAAGGGTCCGGGAAGATATTTTTTCAATATTTTGAAATTATGCGTTTCTATTTTTGCATATTCCTGCGCCTGCGATATATCATTGCAGACTATCGAAAATTTCCTTTTTCCCTCTTTGCTTTTTTGGTCTTTATAAAGAATGCTCTCTATTTCTCTGATTTTTTTCGCATTGCTTAACGCGCAACCGACGCCGTAAATTGTGTCCGTCGGATAAATGCAAATTCCGCCTGTTTTTTTAAGAATTTTTACCGCGTTTTCGATATTTCTTTCTTGCGGATTTTCGGGGTGAACGTTTATTCTCTGAAACATATTATGCCTTTTCTCCCAATCTGACTAAGCCCTTTTTAGCTATATCTTTACGATATTGCATACCGTCAAAACTAATTTTACCAACCGCCGAATACGCTTTGTCAATCGCTTTTTTGAGCGTTTCGTCCCATGCGGTTATCGCCAGAACTCGTCCGCCGTTTGTTATAAGTTCTCCGTTTTCGTTAATTGCCGTTCCGGCGTGATAGATATCGACGTTATCAATTTTTTGCGCTTCTTCGAGCCCCGATATTTTTACGCCTTTTTGCGAAGTTTCGGGGTATCCCCTGCTCGCCAAAACGATGGTCGCCGCAAAATTTTCGCTTACATTCCACTCGATTTTACTGACGTCTCCGACTGCCGAAGCGTAAAATACGTCAAACCAGTCGCAATTTACAAGCGGTAAAACAGCCTCTGTTTCGGGGTCGCCGAAGCGGCAGTTAAATTCTACGACTTTTGCAGTTGGTAATCCGCCTGTCGCATTTTCTGTCGCCATAATTCCGACATACAAAAGTCCGCGATATTCGCCGCCGAACAGTTCGGCGCTCCCCTCTTTTTTCATTGCTTCGAGAGTGGGAATTATTATCGTTTTTTCTACTTCTTCAATCAGTTTTTTGTCGGCGACGGGAGCCGGAGAATATGCGCCCATTCCGCCTGTGTTGGGTCCTTGGTCGTTGTCAAAAATGCGCTTGTGGTCTTGCGCGGACGGTAATATTTTGTAGTTTGTACCGTCGGTCAAAACGAAAATGCTTGCTTCTTCGCCGAACATCATTTCTTCGATAACTACGCAATCCGTGCCGAAAATTCCATCATCGAAAATATCGTCGAGGGCTTTTTTTGCCTGTTCGACCGTTTCGCAAACGCTAACGCCTTTTCCTGCGGCAAGTCCGCTGTATTTTACTACAATCGGCGCGCCTACTTTGTTTATGTAGTTTTCGGCTGATTTTTTATCGGTAAAACTTTCGTATTTTGCGGTAGGAATATCGTATTTTTTCATCAATTCCTTTGAGAATTTTTTGCTTCCTTCGAGTTGCGCCGCAAATTTCGACGGTCCGAAAATTACAAGATTTTTCTCGACGAATTTATCGACAATCCCTTCAACAAGAGGAATTTCGGGACCTACAACCGTTAAATCGACAGAATTTTTTTGCGCCCAATCGGCAAGTTCGTTCCAGCCGTTTATTTTTTCGTCGATTTTCTTCGCGCCGTCCATCGTCATTCCCACATTTCCGGGAAAAGCGTAAATATCCAATTCCCTTTTTGAGCGTTTAAGCGCCTTAAAAAGCGCGTGTTCCCGCCCCCCGCTCCCGACAAGCAATACGTTTTTTTTCATTATTTCGCCTCATTATTTGTTTTTTTCTGACTGAAAAATACTAATTCCCACAAAGGAAATGCAAGTTAAAAACAATTCTCTGCAAAAAAAGAACAGACGGCAACAACTCCGTCTGTTCTCTTTTGGATAAGGGGCAAACACAAAATAACAAAAAAAGTGTCTGTCCCTATGAAGATGGTGCAAAATAACAACAGAAAGCACCGCCCCCAATAGAGCGAATATAAAAACATGGAATATACTCGCTCCTTTTTTGGAGTTTGCGCAACAT
>WRAZ01000043.1 GCA_009779925.1 Chitinivibrionia bacterium | reverse complement strand
CCTATGTTTTAGTGTTTTTGTCCCTGAAAACCTGATTCCGGATAATAAAATAATATTTGGCAGAGAGCGGTGGGGAGAAACTGTTTTGATTTTTGGTGAAAATTGGCTTTTTGGATGAAAAGGCGGATAGGGTTAACGGCAAATTTCTCGTTAAACCTTCTTTCCTTTATTGTCATAAGTTCCTCCTTGTCTAATAATTCTTCGTTTGCTATAAGCAATCCTTTTAATACTATTTGCGCACAAACAAAATTTCCGCGCTTTACAGCAAATGTCCCATTTTCTCCTTTTTGGCGTCGAGATATTTTTTACTGTGGACGTTTGCCGCGACTTCTATCGGTACGCGCTCGACAATTTCGATGCCGTAGCCCGAAAGTCCCGAAATTTTCACGGGATTATTTGTCAGAAGTTTAATCTTTTTTATTCCGAGGTCTGCCAAAATCTGCGCGCCTATTCCGTAATCGCGGGCGTCCGCGTCAAAACCGAGCTGAAGATTTGCCTGAATTGTGTCAAGCCCGTCGTCCTGTAAATTATACGCGCGAATTTTGTTGCTGAGCCCTATCCCCCGCCCTTCCTGACGAAGATACAGAAAAACGCCGCCTTCTTTTCCGATTTTGGACAGCGCCATAGCTAATTGATTTCCGCAATCGCATCTCAGCGAGCCCAAAACATCGCCCGTAAAGCACTCGGAATGCACGCGAACCAAGGTTGGTTTTTCGGAGGATACATCACCCATTTGCATAACTATATGCGTGTGCCCTTTGAGCGTTTCTTTGTAAGTTTTTATCTCAAACGTCCCCCATTCGGTCGGAAGAGTCGCCTTAGCCTCAAAACAGACAAGCTTCTCTTTTGCGTAGCGATAACGAACAATATCCGCGACTGAAATAATCTTTAAATTATGCTCTTTTGCAAAAACATCCAAGTCGTCGCGGCGAGCCATAGTTCCGTCGTCGTTCATAATTTCGCAGATTACGCCGCTCGGATTTAAGCCCGAAAGCCGCGCTAAATCAACGCTTGCCTCAGTCTGACCCGTACGAACAAGCGTGCCGCCTTTTTTTGCCCGAAGCGGAAATGTGTGTCCCGGCATAACAAAATCGTTCGGAGTAGCGTTCGGGTCTATGAGTTTCAGGATGGTTGTATTTCTGTCGGCGGCGCTTATTCCCGTGGTAGTTCCCTCGCGCGCTTCTACCGAAACCGTGAAACCCGTCTCAAAACTGGAAGTATTTCGCTCCACCATCATCGGAATTCGCAAATCGTCGAGGCGATGCCCTTCCATTGCAATGCAAATAAGTCCCCGACCGTATTTCGCCATAAAATTCACCTTTTCAACGGTGGATTTTTCAGCGGCGTACGCCAAGTCGCCCTCGTTTTCACGGTCTTCATCATCGACGATAATTACCATTTTGCCGTTTTTGTAATCGCTAATTATTTCTTCAATTTCTTCAAAGGTCATGATGCCCCTCCCGTCTTTTCAAAATCCACTCCTTTCGAGTAATCCTTCAAGGTTTCTGTCAGCCGATGTAGGGGCAGGTTTTAAACCAGCCCTTACCGATTGGTTAACATTCAACATTCTTTCTATATATCTTGCGAAAACGTCGCATTCCAAATTTACGCTGTCGCCTGCTTTTTTGGTCGCAAGCGTTGTATTTTTGAAGGTATGCGGGATAATCGACAATAAAAACTTATTATTCGCAACATCGGCGACGGTCAGCGATATTCCGTCAACTGCGACCGAGCCTTTTTTTGCAATGTATTTTGAATATCGCTCATCGGCGCTCAACCAAAAAAGCCGAGAATCGCCATCACACTCAACACTTTCGATTTTTCCTGCCGTATCAATATGCCCCAAGACTATATGCCCGTCGAAGCGCCCGTTTGCGGGTAGCGCCCGTTCAAGATTTACCGTCTGCGAAATTTTAAGGTCGCCCAAGTTAGTTTTGGAAAGCGTCTCACTCACCGCTCTGAAAAAAAGCGTTCTCCCGCTAATTTTCTCGACAGTCAAGCACACGCCGTTTATGGCAACAGAATCTCCGATTTTGCAGGCAAAGTCGCTGATTTTCGGCGAAACACCGATAACTGCACTTTTATTCTCGGGCGAAAACGATTTTATTTCGCCGATGGTTTCAACCAATCCAGTAAACATTTTGCGACAGTCGGGCAACGGTTGCCGCCCCCTCCTTTATTTTATAATAATTTTGTGATAAAATACTTTATGCCGAAACAAAAAAGGGCAGACACGGTGGTCTGCCCTTACAAATAATCGCAATTTTGTGTTAATTCCCTCCCGCCGACACGGAAATTGTGCGACTGCGGTCGTCAAATGCGGTAAGGGCAGGTTTCAAACCTGCCCTTACATTGTAAAATATCAGCCTAAGATAATCATCTTCCCGCGGCGCCGATAGGGATAGTGATGGTGAATGATTGATTGACGCCGCTTGGTCCGGTTATGTCTAATATCGCCAAATAAGCTCCCGCTCCAACCCTTCGTCCCGACTGATTTTGCGCATTCCATTCAACAAGAATTCTGGTTGTTGGTATTTCGCTTGTCGGAAGAAGAAGCGACGCGAAAACATTGGGGTTTACAGGGTTATTCCTGTTCGTTTCCAATCCTCTGAAATCGACAACAAGGTTTCCGAGAGGATCTACTATTCGTCCTCGGATATCAATCGCGGTAATATCCAGTTCGTCTATCCGCGCACTAAAATCAGCAAGTATAACAGGAAGCGCTTGCCCTGCTCGAACTTCGATAGACGTTCCATCGTATCCAATCGGCTCATGCCCTCGAACGTGCGAGCTGATAGGCGTTAAAACCAAACGGTACGGCACTAATTGACGGTATTGGTGCATTTGCACTTCCGACGGCAATCTGTCTTCCGCCCAAAGTTGAAATTTTATCGTATGTAGCACCGACGAATCCGCCAAAGCAATCGGAAGTGTGAACGTTCCGTTTGCGTTTAGTGTAAGCTGATTTTGCGTGTTCGGCTCGTTGGACAGCGGGTTAATCGGGTCAATCGGAATGCTTCCGTCGGTTGTTATAGTATAATAAAGCCTAAAACCGCACAATAATTCGTTTGAGTTAATCGACGGCGGAGTAATTGTAATGTTAAACGGGTCGATAAATCTGTGAATTGTCGGATTTCCCGACGGCGAAACGGTAGGCGCCATAAGGGTCGTCGGAACAAATTCCCAGTTTTGCACGCTCGTCTCACCGTTTTCGTTTATAAGAAGAACACCGACGAAACGATTTGCTCCCGCTACGAATATATTATCAACAGGCGAATTTGGTGCGGGCGTTCCGTTGCTTGCATTCTCAAACCACGCCTCGTTGCGCTCTTGTGTGCCGATATTATACCGAATTGTATATCCGTCTTGGCTTTCAAATTCAATTCGGATATTTTGGTGCAGTCCGAACGGTTGCGTATTATTGGCGGGGCGTTGCGTACCGCAAGAAGAAAGCAAAATCAACTCCGCCTCTTGTCCTTCGGGACGGTCGTAAACAAAAATCCACTCGCGAATTTGAGACGAAGCAAATTCCTCAGGTCTCGGAGAAACTGCCTGCGCTCTCAAAGTTATAGTGTCGTTATTCTGCCTGAAATCGCTGTTTGTTAAATTTATAATCCCGTTATACGGTCTTGTCGGTGCCGAGCCGTCTATACTCCAAACGATATTGGCAACGTTTTCGTCGTCGTTCAGCGCGTTTAATCTGATTCCGACTTGTGGTCGGCGGAAAACATTACGCGCGTTTGCAAGTCTGAAAAGCGTGTCGTTCACGGCGTTTCGCGCTTCGATGTCGAAAGTCGGTATCGGCGGAGTGGTTACGATTCTAAGTGGCGCCGTATTTGATTGCCTTGTGTTTGAGTGCGCTATGTTTTCAATAAAAAATACGTTAGTTCTTATATTCAGCTCACGACCTGCCGAGGCACTATGATGTGTTCCCCAAGTACTCGGATTTTCTCTGGATTCCCAAGTGCCTCCGCCAACTCTTACAATAACATACCAAGGTTCGTTCGCATTTACCCAATCTTGCGGCAATGGGTCGGGAACTCTGAAAGTAACGCTTTGAGTGCCGGTATAACTGGTATGTTCAGTATTTAATCCGGGGATTTGTCTTCCAAGAGATGCCGCCGAAGAATTAACAGGGACTTGTCCGCCGGTCATAATTATGCTTTGCGCGCCCGGACTGTTGAAAGAATTTGGGTTTTTCGACAGATAGACAATCCAATAGCCGTGCGCATTCCAAGCGATTTTATTAAAACTAATATCAGCCGTTACGGTTACTTCTGTTCCTGCGGCGGTTATAATTTCAGGACTGATTCTCACGTTTGTGATTCTGATATTCGTAAGTTGCGCCGATACGGGAATGACAAACGCCGTAAGAATTGCCAATGATAATAATATTTTCTTCATAATTTTCTCCTTTTTCCTTTAATTACCGACGCAATTTGAATTATCGACCCTGTATTCAAACTCAATTACCCAGTCGCTTCTTGCGGGGATATGTCCGTTTTCACCTGTAAGTCTCCACGTCAATCTTTGCCCGTTTTGTGTTTGCGTTATGGTGGCTGTCGTTTCTGTTCTGAAGCCGTCTTCATGGCGGATAAAGGCATAACTTGCATTACCCGTAAATCGCAGACAAGAACTTAGATCGTCCCAAATATCGCCAATCTGAAACGGGAAATTATTGGGATTTCTTACCGTAATGTACACTCTTCCTGTTTCTCCGAGTCCTCTCTCTTCGTGTTCAAATCTTTTGGATATTGTGTATCGCTGTGTTCCCGACATTAAATCGTATAAATTTTGCACAGTAGCCAAAGTTGTTTTTGAGGTAATTGTATTACCTTGACTACCTACATCGGGATGGTCTCTGAAGCCGCTTACTGAAAAACTGAGTATAAATCGCCCGTTTTCGTATTCGTCTCTTAATCCGCTTTTGTCCCAAAACATTTTTACCGCTCTACCTTGTTCGCCGTTTCTTATCAAAGGAATAGCATATTGTAAATCTTGGTGCCTTACACCGCCCGAACGAATCCATCTCATCGCCATTCCGGGTTGTCTTTGAAGAGAGTCTAAGTTGTTAAAATCGGTAGCAAAATTTTCCGCTCGTATATCATTGTTAAACCAAAAATTAACAACAGCCTCGTCTACGTTGCCCCATTGGTCATTGATATTATTTCTTGTAAGCGCATTAACAACAGCTATAGTGCCTCGATTTCTGTGTATATATTCCGCATAAGCAGCTTGTATGTAAAGTCCGCCGCCGTCTCGCAAATGTGCTTTAAAATAATTAAGGTCGCTTCTTGGGTCGTTTTCATTTGTAGTAATTACAGACAAATCCGTATTAGCATTATAAATCCAGTGCATTTGCACATATCTTAAATCGTAAACCTGCGACCAAAAAGAAAGCGGGTTTCCTGCGACCCAAAGTTCATTAAATATTTCTAAATCTCTTCCTCGTAAGTTGGCGTCTGCCCACCTCCGTAAATTAGGACTAATACCTTGTTGCCGTATATCAAGAACGTTAATCATAGTAAGCTCAGGGTCTATCTGCGGAATCCCTTGCGCTATCATTTGAGAGCCCGTGAAAGGTAAGTGTCCTAAATCTACTCCTCGCAAATCAGGGTGCTCATCAAACAGTTGTGAAAATCTTGCATCGTCTAAAAATCTATCGTCTCTGGTGAGCGCCGCCCCAAAAATACGCATCATCGGTATGGAGTGATCCCATTGTCGGTTGGTGTTATCTGTACTACGCTGGCTATTAAACAAAATCAACGCGCTTCCGGGGTTTTGAGGAGCGCAGGGTACGCGGTGAGGGTGGCACCTTTCGGGGGTATCAATATCAGCCCAAACATTTATTGATAACAGAAAAGACAAGACAAGCAAAATTGCCGCTCTTGAATTTATAGATTTTCTGAAATTTTTCATAACTCCTCCCAATAAATATAATCATTTCGCATATAATATAATGCAAGAACGGTGAAAATTCCTGAAAAATTACGTTTTTCTTGAAATTATTCCAAACTGTCCATAAAGAATTTTAATTTATAATTCTTTTTTCGGCGAATTGGTTGGCGCGAATGTATTTTAATATATATTAAGGAGAGGTTTATGAAAGGTTTATTTTATTTTTTGAAAGAGCGGCGTGATGTTGCAAGTAGTATTTGCGTAGCTTCAGCAGGTGGTTCTTTTATTGGCGGCTTGTTATTTAACACACTTGGCGCAGGCGATAGCTTAGAAAATGCAGTTATTGGCTTTTGTTTGTATGTGTTTTTCATTATTTTAAGCATTCTTTTGAAAGGAGGTAAATAATGGAACTTCTAATAGTAGGTGGTGGTGCTGCGGTGGTTATGTCGTTTATAACGGCAGGCGTTTTAATTGCAGAAAGAGACGAAAAGCGTAAAGCAAAAGAAGCGGCAGAATAAAAGCGGCATGAAATGTATTTTATGCAACATAACTATGAAAAATTATTATTGCATAAATTAAAAAGGCGAAAACCCTTCATTGGATTTTCGCCTTTTTTAAGCTAAGCGCTTTTTAAGCATATATTGTACTTGTCAGAAATTACGCATAATCAACGATTACGGAATGATTGCTGTGTTAATTGCCACCCGTTCCTGCCGAACTTACGGATATTTGTCGTCGGAATTCTCGTCTTACAGGAGACGGACGGTCATAAAACTGCACCGAAACATCTATAAGCGCCAAGTATGTTGCGGCTGCGACAAATCTGCCTGCATCATTTTTACCATCCCAAACTGCCACGCCTACAACATTACCTGCACGGTCGCCATCCTGAATAACGACAAATTTCATCTCAATATTTTCACGCACTACATTACCGACACTGTTGATAATTCTCATAGTACCGCGATTGTTGTAATGGTTGGGACGAACAGGTCCCATCGCCTCAACTATAAGCGCGACGCCTCGTGTTCCAATCGGAATTTGGTAGTGTCGGGCAAGACCTTCGTCAAGAACTGCAGGTTTCGTGCGACCTCTTACATTCACAAGACGAAGCGGCTGAGGAACTACCCATAATTCAAAATTGTCCGCATATTCATTAGACAAAATAAGCGGCGCGCGAACAGTAAGCTCAACCTCGTTGCTATCTGCGTCAAAAATGTGTCCGCCTTGCATAACCCAAAGACTGTCGCCCGATACAGGGAAAGGAATTGAAGACGAGGCAACATTGTATATCCGGCGGCTGTTATTTTCGCTGCGAACAGGCTCGCTGTTTTCAAAAATCATATTGTAATTTTTGGACTGATTTCGGCTGTAAAACGAATACGGACTGTCGGGAAGAGTATTTGCTCTGCCTCTGAGTTCCACAGGCTCGCTGAACACAACTTCGAGCGTTGTATCTGGATTATCCGACGAAAATATGTAATACGCTCTCAAAATAACGGGCGCAACGTTGTCTTTTATCAGCAAAGGCGCAACGTTCGCTCTTATTGTTATGTTTTCAAACGTTATATCGTTTTTGAGTTGAATTACGTCTCTTTCGTCTGTTGACGTCCGCGGAGGAAATTCGGCGCGGTTTCCGTTTGCCGCCTGTATCGCCGCGGCTTCGACAACGTGCAGTTCAAAGCCGTTTTCTATTAAACTGACGCCGTTTATTGTGAAATTCCGCGAGGGCGCAAGCTGGAAATAGTCGGAAAAGGCGATTTTTTCCGCGAGTTCCTGCGATACCGGCATCCCCAAATCAACGCTTATGCGGTCTATATATCCGTCGCGGGCGGGCTCTATTGTTCCGTTTTCGCGAACGACGCCGATATCAAAATAAGCAGCCGAAATTATTTTAGCCGCGACTTCCCGATAAACTCTGACCTTTTTATTGCTTTGCGCTCTCTGCCCGTTTAAGCGAGGAAAATCCTTAACGGGAATTTCAGCCTCTGAATTTATAAAAATAGAATCGCCTTCGGAAATCAGCGAATTATACGCCGAATTAACTGTAAAACGTCCCTCTCTGCCGCTCAGAGCCGCGCCGTAAAAACGAACGGAATAGAGCGGATTATCGGCGGCGGTCATATTTTTAAACATAAACGGTTGATTGTCGGCTTCGACGTTTGCGACAAAATCTTCGCTCATAACAACGCTCAGTATATCGCTTTCGCCCGGAATAAACGACGTTTTTATTTTTGCCGAAACAATAACGGGCGCGGCGCCGTCGTTTATGCTAATATCCAAAATACGCAAGCTTTCGCTCAATTCCTCGTACTCTTCGCCGAGGTGTTCTATGCGTACCGTCATTGCGCCGCTTGTCGAATCCTGAGGCGCGCCCTCGGTAAGGTAAATATGGATATATGTACTGTCGATAATCCCGTTTGTATTTCGATAATTTGCAGAAAACACATAATCGTCTATGCCTGCAAAACTTACACTGAAGCGGGTTTCGTCCAAATTCAGCGGGGTATCGAACGGAATTACTATTTTTTCAACTTTTCCGTCGCCGTCGGTATCGTAATAGAACGACAAATTTTCGGATACGGTCGGCGGAAAGGTTGTCGGCGCTATATTAACCGTAATTTTTACCGATCTAATCCATGAATCCGTCTCGTATTGTACTCCGACGTGGTCGCTGTAAAGAGCGGTATCAAGCGCGATTACAAAAAAAGTATCGACAAATTCCGTAAGCCCTTCTACGCCGCTCAGGTCGTAGCGAACTCTTGCGCCGTCGCCGATAATTTCAACGTTTGCGCCGAGAGCCGTTGTAATTTGTTGACCGCCCAAATTTCCAAATGCGTTGCCGATATTCAGCACGGGATCGGAAATAATACGTTCGCGGGAAAGTCCGATAATTCTTTGTCTGTTTAAACTCGACGGTAAATCCGGGTCGCTGTAATTTTGCAAAACGTTTATATTTACAAATCTTCCTTCGGCGACATTTGTGAAATAATCCGGGATATCGAACGGATGGTCGTTCCAAGGGCTTATTTTCACGATAAATTCCGCAATTTCGCTTTCGATTTCAGGCTCCTCCACCCCTTTATCAATCGTTTTTGCGGAAAAAGTGATTTCGCGATGATTTAAATTCTCAAAATCAGCTCTAAAATTTTCGTTGGTTGTTATATGATAATCGTCCGTAATTGTAAACCAGTCGCGCACGTCAACTCCGACAACATCCCGTATAGACAAAATTTCGAGACGGCTTTCGTGGCAGGGACTGTTTTCTTGCGGAATGAGCCGTCCGACCGACTGAGCGCCCTGACGAGTCCAATCGAAGAATTCTATAACGCGATTTTGAGTAAAAGTCGGAGGAAGCGCCGTGTGCTCTTCGGGGCGTGGTTTGTCGTCGCTGAGAATGGTAAAGGTTATCGGCTCGGGCAACACCAAATCTATTGCTCCGCGCGGAGTTATCAGTAAATCGGTAAATGTAATTGTAAATGTTGCGTCTCCCCTGTTGTCGCCGTGGTCGATTATTCTGAGAGGAAGCGCGCGCGTACTTGGCGGAAGCCCACCCCACGAAGAAGAAGAAAACAGTAGCCCGCCGCTTAATTCCTGTATGTAAGCGCGCGCTTCTCCCGGATTGTTCACTAAACTGGCGCCCTGTCCTCTCGCGACTATAACTCCGCTGTTTGCCGTAATCCGATAACTGACCGATACCATTACGCCCGACGGTATCTGCGGAGTAATTGAAAACACAAGCTCATCGGTATGATCGGCGTTTTTATCCACCGACCATCGAATATTTGGGTTGCCGCCGTTAAGCGTGTATCTCGGCTCGTCGCAAGGTCCGGGTCTGCCCCAACCGGTATTTTCCCAATCCCATCGACTGTCTTCGACAAAGGTTGTATTGGGCGTAATTATCGTAAAGACCTGATTTTGTCCTAACGCCGCTCCGCAAATAAATAAAAATAACACAATAGATTTTAACGCCCAACCTTTTTTCATAAAGACCTCCTTAATCTCCTGCACTCGTTCCTGCCGAACTTACCGATATTTGTCGTCTGAATTCTCGTCTTACAGGAGACGGACGGTCATAAAACTGCACCGAAACATCTATAAGCGCCAAGTATGTTGCGGCTCCGACAAATCTGCCCGCATCATTTTTACCGTCCCAAACCGCCACGCCTACAACATTACCTGCGCGGTCGCCATCCTGAATAACAACAAATCTCATCTCAACATTTTCACGCACTACATTACCGACATTGTTGATAATTCTCATAGTACCGCGATTGTTGTAATGGTTGGGATGAACAGGTCCCATAGCCTCAACTATAAGCGCAACGCCTTGTGTTCCAATCGGAATTTGGTAGTATCGGGCAAGACCTTCGTCAAGAACTGCAGGCTCCGTGCGACCTCTTACATTCACAAGACGAAGCGGTTGCGGAACTACCCATAATTCAAAATTGTCCGCATATTCATCAGACAAAATAAGCGGCGCGCGAACAGTAAGCTCAGCCTCGTTGCCATCTGCGTCAAAAACGTGTCCGCCCTGCATAATCCAAAGGCTGTCGCCCGACAAAGGGTAAGGAATCGAAGACGAAGCAACATTGTATGTCCAACGGATGTTATCTGCACTGCGAATAGGGTCGCTGTTTACAAAAATCATATTGTAATTTCTGACAAGATTTCGGCTGTAAAACGAATACGGACTGTCGGGAAGAGTATTTGCTCTGCCTATGAGTTCCACAGGCTCGCTGAACACAACTTCGAGAGTTGTATCGGGATTGTCGGGCGAAAATACGTAATACGCTCTCAAAATAACGGGCGCAACTCTGTCAAACGGAGTAATACCGCTCGCTTCAACGGTAATCGAGCCGTCCGCAATTTCCGTTATGCCGATAACTTCGTCGCTACCGACAGAGGTTCTCGGCTCGCCTGTTCTCCTGCCGTCCCGCCAAACGGCGTTCGCCTCGATAACCGCCAAGTCAAATCCTGTTTCGGTTAAAGTAATATCGCCTTTTGTAAAGCCTCGCGAAGCGGGAAGGATAAGAGCCTGAGCAATTCTTTGTGCAAACGAACTCTCTACCTGCATTCCCAAATCAATACTTATACGATCAATAAATCCGTCAAGTGCGTCGCTTGTTCTTCCGTTTGAAAGAACGCCGAAGTCGTCCCAATAAGTCGCTGAAAGTATCTGCGTTCTGGTTTGCCTCTCTATCGGAACGCGGACGTTGTGCGGATTTGTCTGCGAGTTTTCTGCCATATCCGTAATAACTGCATTTTGCTCGTCAATAATATTATCGTAATTGATGAAAACAGAGTCGCCGCCGACTATTATTCCACCGTCAGCCATAGTTATAATAAACGTCCACTCGCGATTGTTGTCGGCAGGAATACGTTCCGCAAACGAAATTGTGTATTCTTCGCCCGCCTCCGTAATAAACTTGAAAGGTAAACTTCCGCCGCCCGTAGAAATACTTGTTGTCGGCTCGCTGAAGGTCAAAACAAGCGTGTCGTTAGAAAAAAGCGACCTTGTAAACATCGCCGATGTAATTACGGGAGCCGCTGCGTCGCGAGGTCTAACAACTTGCTGTTGCGCGCCCCAAATATTATCGGGAGGCGTTATTGTGATTGTCATTGAGCCGTCGGTTATATTGGGCGGCATATTATTCAAGCTAATTTCAATTAAACTGCGGTTCGGCACATCGTTTTCCCGAACAAATCTTCCGCCGTCGTGTTGAACCGTCAGCGTTTCTCCTCCATACTCAAATACAATACCAAAGGTAGTATTAACGAGGTCAACATCTCTGTCGAACGGAATTACCACAAAATCTATTGTTCCGTCGGCGTTTCTGTCTTCATAGAAACCGTCGTTCATTACAAACGGCTCTCTTGACATAACTCTTACGACAACTGTTCCGTCGCTCGAAATCCGAGTGCCGTCGGGAAGCGTAATTGCCAGCGTATAAACAAATCTGTCCGTAAGTTCGGCAGTGTTTACGTGGTCATAACGCACTGTTCCGTTGCTACCCGCTCCTGTTAAATTATGAGTAAGAATTCCGTGTTGAGTGCTGTCTGCAAGAGTAAAAGACACTCCGCTTTCAATCCAAGTATCTCCCCAAATATCTCTGAGCGCGGCTAAAATATTCGCATAAATTTCGCCGCCGATTGTGGGATAATGAATATCCGATGTGTGTTCTCTTTCCCTTACCTGCATTTCAAAATCCACCGCCGCAGGGTTGGGCGCAATCGTTAATGTCAATGTATTTGAGGTTGAATGAGCGAAATTATACGGAATTGAATCAAAAACTCCGTTGTTGTTAAAGTAATGCATATAATTTACATCGTCATTTACGTGGAAAGTAAGAACGACCGTCGTCGGAGCGGCAATATCCGCCGAATAACGGAAGAAAATCGTGCTGTCGCCTCTGATTTCGACATCGGCAAAACGCGGGTCGCTTGCAGGAGTAGAAACGCCGTTTACCGTAAACGTAAATGGAACATTTCGGTTAATCCGCAATATTGTTCCCCAATCGTCATCGGTGTCGGCGGCGGTAATTATCGGAATTACTCTTCCCTCGCGAGCGCGAAGTTGGTCGGTTTTTGCAGTAAGTTTAGGCGTGCTGTCGTTATACCAATTTACAAAAATATCCACAAACGCAGGAAAATCACTGCGAACTTCACCGTCCGTCGGGGAAGTGAGGGAATAATACGTAAAGTTGTCTTCCGGTTGGCGAAGTTGGTTGTTAACAAGACCAACATCCGCGGTATATGTAAATGTCCCGTCGGCTCTCAGCAGAAGCTCTCCTCTGCTTGTGGAATCGCCCATAATTACCGTCGCGGCAAAAACGGCAGGGTCATCAATGGTCGGAGCGTCGTTTGCCAAAATATTTGTCTCTCCGTCCCACAATGTGCTGACTGTGCGATTACCCCCTTGTCTGTCCAAAATAATTCTGTCTCGGACAGGTTGAGCCGCGCCGACAGTTCCTCTTTCAAGCACAAACCTGACCTCTATGGGCTCAGACGGCACTTGCCCGTCGGGTTCGGACAAAGCGGACTTATATTGTCAACTATTCTGTAAGTGAAATAATACACATTGTCTGCCAATGTAAAGTCGCGCGGAACAATTATTCTGAATGTTGCAGGCGGCACCACTTCAACCGTAATGCCATCGGGCAAATTGCTATGGTCAAGAATAGCAAGCGCATTTCTGTCGTTGCCGAAATTGTGGTTTGTCCATCTGTTTGCAAGATTTATATCACGGGTAGCGCCGACGGTAATTCCGGTTATAACCGTATCAATGCCTGTCGGTCGTTGGTCTCTCGCAGGGTCAATGGCAACAGTAATTGTTCCTTCTCCCGTAAGAGTAGTCGCGGTATTTCTGACGGTGTATGTAATTGTAATGGGACTTCTGTTTTCCGCGGGAGTAAGACCTCTCAAATCGTACACTAATCTTTGACCGCTGTTTTCAATACGGAAAGCGCCGATGTTCGGGCTTGCGGTATGCGGCGCTACAAAAGTATGCGCTCCCGTAAGTCCCAATTCCGAAATGTTTACTGCCAATTCATCATATTTACAGACATTTCTTGTCAGCGGTTCAAGTATAGGCGGAGAATTTACCACAACACTAACAGGGATCCATCTGTCGAAATGGTCGGTGTTCCAGCTTGCTCCCGTTAAAGCGTCTGTATATGCAGCTGTATCGCGCGCTACAATGAAGAAAGAAACAGGAGCGGTAAGCGGCGTAGCGGGCGGTGTATATATAACAATGTTATTTGCAATCGCAACAGTTCCGCCGCCATTTGGAATGGTCAACGAAGTATTACTCGAAGTAGCGGGAGTCGGACCTGCAAGAACGCTTTGAGCTGGAATAGCGGGATTGCCGGCATTCCAAATTCCATCGCGTTGTGTAGTTGAGGCGCTTGCAACTACTGCGCGCACTATTTGTCTGTTGTTGACATTAGGCGCATCGGCATCACTGATAAACCAATTATACGTTCCGCCTGTCGGGTGTATCTGTAATGTGCTTCCGGCGTTTATTGTGGCGGTTATCGGTTGCGTTTCAAACGCCCTGTTATTCCACGGAAGAATTGCAACAGTAATGCTCAACGGGTCGCTGTCTTGTATGCAAGCCAACTGAGTGCCTCTGTCGTGTCTTACGATAATCTGAAGCGGTATGGTTCTGTCTCCCGTATCGTAATTTGCTCTGTAATAGCCGTTTGTTATGATTTGCCTGCTTGAATTGATAGTAAATCCGTTGTAAATGCTTGTCCCGTTAGCAAAAAGCAACTGCGCACCCGAAGGCGGAGCATTAAGCGTAGCAACAACCTGCCCGACAGGATTTCTGCGGGTTCCCGCCAAATTCGTATGGTGTTCTATGATACTGTTTTGCGACCCGCTGATCGACGGACGAGCAGGACGAGTTTGCGCTGTCGCAGGATTTATGGTGATGATGCCGGGGTTATCTAATGTTAAATTCACAGTCCCATCAAAACCCGAATGCCAATTTGCAAGCGTATCTAACACAACTCTGATACTTCCGCCTTGCGCAGCGCTTTCATCGTTTACTAACTGAAATGTTATCGGATGAGTTTGATTTGAAGCATTAAATGTTAAATTTCCTGTTAATGCCGACGGAGAAAAGTTTCTGACATCTCTTGGGTTTTGCAAACCGCCCTCAAGTGTTATTGTATATCTTAAGGTAATACTTTGATTTCCCGTAAGCGCATTATTCAAGCCGATATTAAATGTCTGAACAGGCGTAGTTCGGTTGGCATCACATCTCCATTCTCTTGTGAACGGTCCGCCTGTAGTCGCTGCTGTAAGATTAGTAAATTGTCCGGGTTCAAAAACAAAACCGTCGGGACCTACCTGACCGACAAAACGAATTCTTTGAGCCAAGACCTGACCTGATACGGGAGAACGATATTGCATATAAATTGTGCCGTACGGAGCAATAAAAGAGCCGATTATCGCCCCTGTCCCCCAAACAGTATGTATAGCCGCTGCCGCCCCACGTTGACCCATAGATAAACCCATACAATCATCGCAATGATTACTCAATGCAATTAGCAATATTTGTCCTCTGGCTTCAGCCGGATAATCATTAATGCTGACAAATCCTTGCGGAACAAACGACGCCCCTGTTCTTAGGAAAACTCTGCCGGTAACATATATGATAGTTCTGTAATCAGTGGTGCCCGGGCGCGGCGCTATTGTTAATCTGGCATTGTCATTTAATGTCAAATCACCGTTAATGAAGCGCACTCCGGCTTGCCAAGTTGTATTACCGACAGTAACGCTACTTCCGTGCCAATGCTCAATTCCGAGAGCAGCAGCCTCCGACTGATTTCTCGGACGGGAAGATACGGGAATATCGGGCAATCTGGGAAAAACATCATTTTCATAAACCGGAATTCTCGGTTGTATAATATTGGTGGCATTGCCACCCGCTATCGGATTTCCGACACCGCCGAAATAAACCCTGTTAGTATCAGGGTTAGTAGTACCTCTCGCCAAATTTCCTCTGTTAGTTCCAATGTGCGCTATTCCCGATTGAAGCGTGAGCCGAGCGCCACCGGACGCAGCCCCCGTATTTGTGAAAACATCCGTTCCCACAATACCGGAATTCGGCGTACCACTATGCGAGTGTATGCTCAGCGTATCCCTTGCGTAAATCACGTGTTCCATTAAAAAAGGGTCAAGCACAGGATTAGCCCAATCGTTGCCAATAGAAAGGCGAGCTCCGCGAGGACCTGTAGGATCAGGATACTGCCCAAATACAGCCCCCGATAACAAAAACAATAATATGCAGATTTTTTGAAAGAACCTTCTGGTTTTCATATAACACCTCCATTATAGTATAAATCCCTTGTGCAACCTATAATGTGAGTTTTTTCTTGTAAAACGCAATTAAATATATGTTATGTCAAAAGAAAAGTGGGAAGAAATTGTAGAATTTTGTTATTTTTTCAACATTTTCTCTTCAAAACAACGCTGACGAGCGCTGAATTATCCGAAGCCGACTATGCAGTCGAAAATTTTCTTGCCGTTGTGTTCTATCCACTTTGATTGCGGTTTGCCGGTGTTTTTGTCGCTGCGGAAATCGAAAGTAAGCAAGAAGCCCGTGTTCCTGTTTTTGCTTTCTAAGTACCCGCAAAGTTGGTCGTATGCTTTTTCGTGCGCCGCTTCGCCATACCAGCGTTTCAATTCTACTATAAATTGTTCCGCACCGTAATCTACAATAAGATCTATTCTTTCTGCGCTGCGAGTTTCGCTTTCGATATGGTAAAAACCCGCACCGTTTATCACCGGTCTGATATATGTTAAAAACAGCATTCGACATTCGTCTTCCAAGAAAACTTTACTTTTTTCACGATAAAGTTCGTAATAGTGTTGCGCAAATCTTTCTATGCAGACGTCCATATTAAACTTGCCGCCTTTTGTTACGTCGCTCGAAACCACTCTGTCTATACGAATGCCCTTTCGCTGTTTTTCCGTGATAAAATGTTCATAGATTATCAATTCAAAAATCGTGTTATCTATAACTGCTTTCCCGTTTTGGTTTCTTATGTATCCGAAAGTATGCCCTAATCCCACGGCGTAGTCGGTTGTGCTGAATTTATAGTCGGCGCCGTTTATCGTCAGGTCATAAAGCAAATCCGACAGTTCTTTGTTGGATAAAATATTTTTACCCAAATCGTCAATAAGAGTGCTTTGCTCTTGAAGAATTAGTTTTACTGCTTCCAAAACACCGTTTTTTGTCCAATTTTTATTCAAATTATTTTCTATCCGCTGACAAATCCGCGAAACAAGATACGGATAGCCGCTTGTATAATCGCGAATTTCTTGGGCAACCGCCTGAATATCCATTCCGGACTTGTGGTCTTTTTCGTATTCCGTAAGCATAGAAGCGATTTCTTTAACGCTCAACGACATATCCACTTCAAAGTTAATTGCTATGTTCCAAGGCGAATTTATGCGTTTTTCGCCGTCTTGAAGTTGATGCGTCCCTGCTTGCACCATTTTTATTTTAAGGTTTTTTATGTCGTAAACTCCGACTAAAATTACGCTTTGAAAAGTTGCGCCGACGCCGTCGTTTCTGTCAAGATATTTATCTCGCAACATTCCCAAAAACTTCAAAAACACAAAATTATTCGATGTTTTATCGACTTCGTCTATCATAAGGACATATTTTTTTTCGGCGCAGACTTTATCCAAAAAGTCGCTGAACAAGTCAAACGCTTTAACCGTTTCGTCCACCCAAATTTCACCGCCGGGTAAATTTCTTCTGGTGAAATATCTTGCGCATTGATTGAGCAAACCTTGACAAAATGTCTGCGGGTTGTCAAACATCTCATCGTCAACGCCTTCAAAACTTATCCTGATAACGGTATATTCATCGGGCAATCCCTTTTCTAACAAAGAAAGCGTTGTGGTTTTTCCGTATTGACGACCGCGGTTAATAGAGAAATAATTACCTTGCTTCACATATTGCGTTATCTGTGCGATTTTTTCACTCGTGTCCGCCATATAGTGCATACTCGAAACACAAAGCCCCGTTACGTTAAACTCGCGCATATTTGCTCTCCTGAATTTATTTTTATTTGCTTATAAAATACGTAGGGCTTTTATTTCGGCTTCTGTGAGACCTGTTGCTTGGGCGATTTGAGCGGTGGATAGTCCCATTTTTTTGAGGTTTTGAGCGGTTTCAATTTTACCTTCAATTTTTCCTTTCTCTTCCGCCCCTCTCAACAATGCCTTTTTCGCCCTAATCGCATCTTCAACCTTATCATACGCCTCCAATTCCTCAGGCGTTAAAGCACTCTCTGCAACACATTCTACGGCTTCTCTCAAAACTTCATTATTCAAAAAATCCGCCGAAATCTCTTTTGAATTTCTGTCAATCTCCGTCAAAAACCGAAGCCACAAATTAAAATAATCCAACTCGTCCTTACTTTTTGGCTTATATTTCGGCAACTCAACAAACACAAATTCCAACCCTTTTATCTGCTTATTTGTATTCTTAATATTTACAATCTTGAACTGATGGTAATACTCGTCAGCCATTTCAGGGTCATCGTCAAATGTATCGTTCACCAAATTGAGCGAATAAACGGGCAACAAAAGATTAAACTCCTGCCCCTTTTTCAACGGCTGAATATACGCCTTGCTCGCATTAAGCAACACCCTTTGCTGAAAATCCTTAGTCCAGTTCATTTGCATTTCAATAATAAACTGCCGTCCTGTTTCATCTTTGCAACGAACATCGACAATAGTATCCTTAAACGCGGGAATTTCGGGTAAAAGTTCGTTGGTATCGTATTCAATTTCTATAATTTTGGAATTTTCATCAAATTTCATTAAGGAATTGAGCAAACTTATGCACAAATTTTTATGTGTCCCAAAAACCTTTTTGAACAACAAATCGTTTTTCGGGTCAAGATATTTTTCAAATTTTTCCATATTTACCTCCTAT
>WRAZ01000042.1 GCA_009779925.1 Chitinivibrionia bacterium | reverse complement strand
TTCTTTAAGCGACTTCGGCTTTATCTCAAATACCTTTGTCGCGTTCAGCAAAAAGGGAAACTCTCTCGGGATTTTTAGGGTTGCAGTGGCGATGTATGAGCCTGCGTTAATCGCTTCTTTGTCTGTTGTTATAATCAATTCCAAAGTATCACCGTTTGCTGTTGTGGCGGTGGCGGTGGGGATTTGTTCTTCGCCGTTGAATGTAAAATTCGGGTCGTCCCAAGTTACCGTAACGGCAAATGCTTGCAGATATGGGAAACCGCCGTTTATGTAGCCTGTTGGGTCGATTCCCCAAGTGTCGATGAAGTCCCAGTCGGTGAAAGTGGCTGGATCTTTCAGTTCTTCTTCTGTTATTAGTATACCGTGTTCGTTGTTGCCTTGGGTCGTGCGGAAAGAGGAGATGATTGCAGTAGCAGCGGCACGGTTTTCCCCTACCAATCCGCCTCTATGTGTATTATTAACAGCGCTAACGCTTCCTGTTGCGTAAGAATTTTCTATTCTGCCGCTACTCATATTAAGCCCTACCAATCCACCCACAGCACCACTTCCGGAAACACTTGCAAAGACATAGGAGTCCCTTATTGTTCTTTCATTTTGCCCAACCAGTCCACCGTTATGTACTCGTGCACCACTTACAGTTGCATAAGAACGAGAACTTTCTATTATCCCCCAATTATGTCCTGTTATTCCGCCGACATTATTAGCATTCCCCTGCACTCTTCCGAATATAGCAACGTTTCTGATTGTGCCAGAACCTTGTCCTATCAATCCGCCGACTTGATGGCTTCCTGTAATATCAACGTGAAGATTAAGGTTTTTAATTGTTCCTGCTCCTCTTCCGAATAATCCGATATGGTCGCTTGTTGGTTGGTCTATAAAAACACCTCTTATAGTATAACCGTTTCCGTTAAATGTTCCTCGAAATCTGCCTGTGCCTGCTCCAATCGGCACCCACTCCTTGTTTTCAAGGTCAATGTCTTTTACAAGCGTAATTGTTTGCCCTGAAAAATCATTCCCGCCATTAACCTCATCTCTGAATGCAGCCAATTCTTCTGCAGTACTTATTGTGTGCGCCAACGCTCCACCACCAACAATCAACATCGCTGCCAATACTTTAATAAATTTACCCATAAAGCAATCCTCCTAAAAGTTAAAATGAGAACAGTAAAAGGCTGTTCCGCCAATAATTCATATTTCGCTAAAAACTAAGAATTGCTTATCCTTTTTGGGGACACACGACAAGCAGAACAGCCTAAGATAACTGTTTTGTCGTGTATTCCTTGAAAAAAGGAATTAAAAGAAATGCAGAGAAAATTTCCGCAATTCTTAGTTTTTAGCACACATAAAATACTATTTGTTTTGGGGTGAATTTTGATATTTGCTATTTTCCACACAATTTTCTCCCGTCTCTTGACACCAACACCAACATTTTATTATTTTAACCACTGATTTAATCAGTGATTAAATCGCTGATTGAATTTATTTTAAGGAGTATAATATGAATACAAAAGAAAGAATTGTCGTCGCAACTATTGAGCTTATTAAGAATAGTAAAAATAATGCCGCCGATATAAGCAATCGAGCAATCGCTCAAAAAGCAGGTGTGAACAATGCTTCCATTAACTACCATTTTCAGAGCAAAGAGCGGTTAATTGGGATTTGCGTAGAGCGAATGCTCGGCGAAATTGACCCAAGCGGTATGTCGCCTGCGGGCTTGCTGAAACACAAACTTAAAGCAGTTTTTGATTTATTTGTTGCGTATCCGACGGTGGCGAAAATATCGATATTGGCAGAAATTTTAGGATACGACCTATACAATAAACAACAGCGCGACATAATTCTTGATTCTCTCGCAGATAATTTATTAGGAAATACCGAAAAACTTGACCCTAAACCCGAAATTAAGCAAGAAAAAAGAGGGAACGAAAATTCGCAGAGGTGATGTTCTTCCGATTAACCTTGCGTTAAAACGGCGATTTCCCTTAGTTTCTCTTGCAATAACTGTTTTTTCTATCGTGCAAATAGTATTTTCTCTAAAAAGGAACGGAGAAAAAATGGAATTTCGCCCCTGCATAGACTTACACAACGGAAAAGTAAAACAAATTGTCGGCTCAACGCTTACAGATAATTCAAACGATGTAGTAGAAAACTTTTCCACCGACAAATCGCCCGCAGAATTTGCAAATCTCTACAAAAAAGACAATTTGCGCGGCGGACACATAATAAAACTCGGCGCAGGAAACGACGAAGCCGCAAAAGAAGCGCTTTCGGCTTGGACAAACGGCTTTCACATCGGAGGCGGAATAACCGACGAGAACGCAAAACAGTGGCTTGATTGGGGCGCTTCGCACGTAATTATCACAAGTTTTGTTTTTTCGGGCGGAAATGTAAATCAGACAAATCTCGAAAAACTGTGTTCGGCAGTCGGTAAAGGGCGGATTGTGCTTGATTTATCGTGCAAAAAACAGACTGGCGATTATTTTATCTGCACCGACAGATGGCAGAAATTCACCGAAGTGAAAATCACTCCGAAAACACTCGAATATTTTGCAGATTATTGCGACGAATTTTTAATTCACGCCGCCGATGTCGAGGGCAAAAAAGGAGGCGCGGACTTGGAATTGGTCGAAATTTTGGCTAAACATTCGCCGATACCAACAACCTACGCAGGCGGAATTTCATCGTTGGACGACATAGAAAAAATGCGCGCGCACGGAAAAAGCCGCATAAATTTCACCGTCGGAAGCGCGCTTGATATTTTCGGCGGACAGCTGGATTACGCGGCTGTAGTCGCAAGTTGTAAATAAAAACGTAAGGGCGGGTTTTAAACCCGCCCCTACAAACGGCGTATGCGAATTGGGCGTATGCAATACGCCCCTACAAATTGCCAAATTGCCCGTCCGGCAAGGACTTAGCAACCGCATTCTTTAATATCTGCGTCTTTTTCGTCAAGAAGTTGATTTTCGCATTTTCTTGCGATAAGGTTTGCTACTATTGTTGCGAACACTGCAACCACCACTGAAAGCACTACAAAACCAAGCACCTTTGAATTTTTACCACAGCACATAGAATTCCTCCTTGTTTTATTTTGTTAAATTAAGTTTTCTATAATATAATCGCGTCTTTCCGTCGTGTTTTGTCCCATATAGAACTTCATTAGACGATGGACTTCCGCTATTGTTTTCACGTTTATCTCCGTAAGCCGCATATCGTTGCCTATAAACTGCCCGAATTCCTTGGTATCAATTTCGCCAAGTCCTTTAAAGCGCGTTATTTCGCAGTCTTTAATCTCCTTTTCGGCTTTGTTTCGCTCGCTTTCGGAATAGCAATATCGCGTTTCTTTTTTGTTGCGAACGCGAAAAAGCGGCGTTTCTAATATAAATATACGATTTTCCAATACCAAATCTTCAAAATAATTCAAAAAAAACGTCATTATTAAAAGTCGGATGTGAAATCCGTCCACGTCGGCGTCGGTTGCAATTATGATTTTTCCGTATCTCAGGTTGTCTAAACTGTCCTCTATTCCCAAGGCTTTTACCAGATTGCAGAGTTCTTCGTTTTTGTAAATTTCCGTTCTTTTGCAGGCGAAAAGATTTTTCGGTTTGCCGCGAAGAGGAAACATTGCCTGCAAATAAACGTCGCGGGTCGATGTTATGCTTCCGCCCGCCGACTTTCCTTCGGTTATGAAAATAGTGGAGTTTTCGCCTTTTGCCCCGTCGTTAAGATGGTATTTGCAGTCCTTAAAACCCGCTATGCTTATGGATGTTTTTTTTGCAATATCTTTCGCTTTTTTCTTTACTTCGCTCAATTCGCGGCGCACTTGTTCGTTTCGCTCTATTTTGGAAATCAGAATTTCGGCGGTGTCTTTGTTTTTGTGCAAAAAATCGGCAAGCGCGTCTTTTACGGCGTTCACAATATCGCCGCGAATGTTGGTGTTTCCGAGCTTGTTTTTGGTTTGGCTTTCAAAAATCGGGTTTTCGAGGCGGATGGATATTGCGCCGACTATTCCATCGCGAACGTCCTGCGAATCGAAGTTTTTTCCGGAATATTCCTTTATACCTTTAAGAATTCCCTCTTTGAACGCCGACTCGTGCGTGCCGCCAGCCGAAGTATATTGACCGTTTACGTAAGAAAAATAACTTTCGCCGTATTTTTCGGTGTGCGTAAAGGCAAATTCCAATTTGTTGTCTTTGGAGTTGAAATAGCATATATCGTAAATTCGCTCGTCGTCCACCTCTGCGTTGAGCAAATCCTTTAAGCCGCCGTTTGAAACGAATTTTTGTCCGTTGAAAAACAGTTTTAGCCCGCGATTAAGGTATGCGTAAGACCAAAGCCGCTGTTCTATAAATTCTTTGTTAAATTCGTATTCGCCGAAAACCGAGACGTCGGGGATAAATTCAAAATACGTGCCTGTCGCGTTTTCGCCTTGCTCGCCCTCTGTTTCGCTTTTTAGTCGCCCTGCTTCAAAAGTCGCTTCCCTGAATTTTCCGTCTCTGAAAGAGGCTACCTTAAAATGGCTCGAAAGCGCGTTTACCGCCTTTGTTCCGACCCCGTTGAGCCCCACCGAAAACTGGAAAACTTCGGTGTTGTATTTTGCGCCCGTGTTTATTTTGGAAACGCAATCAATAAGCTTTCCAAGCGGAATTCCGCGCCCTAAATCGCGCACCGAAACTTTGTTTTCGTCAATTTTTATTTCGATTTTGTCGCCGTGCTTCATTATGAATTCGTCTATGGAGTTGTCGATAATTTCTTTCAGTAGCACGTAAATACCGTCGTCGTAATGCTTGCCGTCGCCGAGCCGTCCGATATACATTCCCGAACGCAAACGAATGTGTTCAAGCGAATCCAGTGTTTGGATTTTGCTTTCGTCGTAAACAATAGTTTTTACATCGTTTTTTGCTTCATTTGGCGACATTTTTTCTCCATTTTCCATAAATCTTTTATTAAAATACAATATTTACACCAAGAAAAGCAATGTTTTTTTAACAAAAAGGGTGGCGAGCGGCGCAGATTGTCGCGCAAATATTATTTTTATGTGAAAATTACAGAAAAAAAGGGTGGCGACCGTCGCCAAAAAGGAAGAAAAAAATGGATTGGCAAGCGCCCAAAGGAACGCGGGACTTTTACCCCGAAGATACAATAGTAAGAGATTATATATTCGATTCGTGGAGAAAAAGCTGCGAAAAATACGGATTTGCGCCATACGACGCCCCCGTTTTTGAACATTTGGAAGTCTATACATCCAAAAGCGGCGACGAAATCGAAGGACAACTATACACATTCGAGGACAAAGGCGGCAGAAAGCTTGCTCTTCGTCCCGAAATGACCCCGTCGCTTGCAAGAATGGTGGCGGCAAGGTGCCGCGAACTTCCAAAGCCTATAAAATGGTATTCGATACCCAAACTTTTCCGCTACGAAAAAATGCAAAAAGGACGTCTGCGCGAATTTTTCCAATTAAATATGGATATTTTAGGCATTGAAGACGTAAGCGCCGACACAGAACTAATAGCCGCCGCAATAGATATGCTTCGCGATTTGGGATTATCTTCGGACGATTTTCAGGTGCATATTTCGAGCAGAACGCTTTTGGAGCAGTTGTTTTTGTTTGTCGGCGTAAAGCAGGACGAATTAACAAAACTTTACGCAATTCTCGACAAAATGAACAAAGTAAGCGCAGATAATTTTGCAAAAATGCTCGACGAATTACTAACGGACGGCGCAGTTTCCGAAAGCGTGAAAAAGATACTCGCGGCAAAAAATCTCGACGAAATATCCGCAATAAACAGCGAACTCGCCCCGATTGTAGAAATCAATCAATTGTTCGGATATTTGCAAAATCTCGGACTTGGCGATTACATAAAATTCGATATTTCGGTAGTGCGCGGTTTGGCGTATTACACGGGAATTGTATTTGAAATTTTCGACAAAAAACGCACGATGCGCGCAATCGCAGGCGGCGGAAGATACGACAAGCTTGTAGAACTTTACGGCGGACAACCTACTCCCGCGGTAGGTTTTGCGGTAGGCGACGTAGTTTTGGGCGACTTGCTGAAAGAATTGGGCAAACTTCCCGAAATCAAGCGAAATTGCGATTTATTCATAGTAAGTTTTGACAAAAACTACGAAAATATACTGAAAACCGCAAAAAAATTCCGCGAAGCAAACTTCAGCGTTCAATATTCGTTAAAATCCGTAAATTTCGGCAAACAAATGAAACAAGCGGACGAAGCCGGAGCAAAAATCGTACTTTTCGCTGGCGGTCAAGAAGAAGCCGAAGGAAACTACAAACTAAAAATAATGGCAACAGGCGAGGAGAGAGTGGTGCCGATAGATGGCGCGGTCGAGGGAATTCGAGGGGGTTGAGAAAATATAAATAAAAAGGCAGGGAAGAAAACCCTGCTTTTTTTATGTGGTTTTTAAATCTTTACTCTCTTCTTAATTTTCTGTTCAAATCAATGATATTAGTGTATTCCGACGCTTCGCCGAATTTGTCTTCAAAATCTTCAACTACGCCGGTTATTAAATTTCGATATTCCGCTTTCCATTCCTTTTCGGTCAAATATCCCTTCTTTATGCAAAAGCATAATCTGTTAACAGCGTCTAACCAACTATCGACAGCTGCATTTATACGTTTTTCGTATATGTTCCAATACTCCGGAGACAATTCGCGATCAGCATTCAATCTTTCAATTTCAACATCGTGATTTAAGCTATCCAATCTTTCCTTGCGATTATTCATCTCTGCCTCTAACGACAGAACATTGGTCAGTGTTGTACTTTTCAGCTGTTTGTTTGCTTGAGACAACTGATAAATTGCAATAAAAACGCCGATTATTCCAACTACTGCGGTAATATTTTCAAATGTCATTGTTGCGCCTGTCTCAAAAAGTCCAATGTTGCTTTGGTGTTTTTAAGTGTTTCGTATGGCGTTGTTGCTGTCGCTAATCTTGTAATTCCCAAATGCCTCATAGCGTCTTTTGTATTCCTTATTGTCCAATTAATTGTCGCCGGCTCGTTTAATCCTTTTCTCATAATATACTCCTCTTTCTAGTGATTTTCACTATTATTTATTAAAGAATATAATAAATGCTCAAGCAAAAAAACAAAACTTTCAAAAAAAACGCAAAATCTCCTCCAGCCTTTGTTTCTTGTTTGCGGCAAATAGTATTTTCCTCAATAGGAGGAAATTATGGACAGAACTATAATATCGTTTGATTGGGCGATGAAAGAAATATTGCGCGATAAAGAAAATTTTGATATATTAGAGGGATTTTTGAGCGAATTGCTTAAAAGAAAGATTGTTATTGAAAATATTCTCGAAAGCGAGGGTAATCCCGAAACTTCGCACGGAAAAATAAACAGAGTTGATTTGAAAGCGCAAATGGACACGGGCGAAAAAGTTATTTTCGAAATTCAATTCGGAGATAAAGTCGATTTTCTCGGGAAAATGCTGTTTAATTCTTCCAAAGCAATAGTTGAGCAGTTGTCAAAAGGCGATTTATATAATATCAAGAAAATATATTCTATAAACATTGCTTATTTTGATTTGGGACCGAAAAAAGAATATCTTTTTCAGGCGAGATTGACGGAATTTACAGGAGTTCATAATTTTAATGAGAGTATTCCTTTTTCGCAGAATTTAGACCCTGTTTTGCTTAAAACCGCAACTGAAATACATCCTGAATACTACATAATACTTCCACAAAATTTTGACGAAAAAATAAGGGAAAAATTTGACGAATGGGTTTATGTGCTTAAAAACTCAACGGTTAAAAGCGAGTTTAGCGCGGCGGGAGTGCAAGAAGCAGGCGAAAAATTAGATATTGCGAAAATGTCTGACGAGGAGAGAGTTGCGTATGAGAAAAACAGGGCGAATTATATGGATTACAAAAGCGAGATTTATACGGCGGAGGTAAAAGGGAAGTTAGCGGGAATAACTGAAGGTAAAATTGAAGGTAAAATTGAAGGCGAATTACAAAAAGCAATAGAAATCGCCAAGGAAATGAAGCAAGACGGAATGTCTATCGCTCAAATAGTAAAATACTCAGGTCTCACAGAAGCCGAAATAAAAGCCCTCTAACCACCAAAAAGGCAGGGAGGAAAACCCTGCCTTTTTATGCGGTTTTTAAACCAAAAAATTTTACACCGTAGCGGTCGATCAGTAAAAATACAGACATAATTACAGCCATTCCGCCGCCTAAGATTAAGATTGCTTCCATTTTTTATCTCCTTTTAGAACAAGACCAAATACTACAAAACCTAACATTGCGCAAAGACCAATAGCCACCAATCTAAAGTCTCCGCTTTCGCCTAAAGCATATTCCAATACAACGCCTAAATAAGTCAATGCACACAAATTAAATGCCAAATCGCTCATTGAATTTCTTTGTTCTTCATTAAAAAATCTCACTTGATTTTCCCCCTTCTCTCATAAATATAATAAATGCTCAAACAAAAAAACAAATCTTCCAAAAAAAACAAGCAAAAAAACTTTTTTTGCATTATACTTACTACCGAAATATGTCTGTACAAAAAAAGGAGCATTTTATGCAAAAAATAAGAGGTTGGATTTTAGGCAAAGTTGCCGCTTGTATGTTGATGTTTGCGATGATAGGGCAAGTATTTGCTGAAATTACGGTACAAATAAACACGGCTCCTACTGCAAATGTCAGATTTACAAACAATACAGGGCAAGCTTGGCGTTTGGGCGGTGTCCGCTATACAACGAATGGCGGACAATGGACAGCCATAGATAATTGGTTGTTCAGTCAAGGTCAAATCAGAATACTTCCCGGCGCCGATAACGAAGTCGATATTTATTACACATCAACTGCTCCGTCTGACAATGCCGCGCTTTTGAGAGCGGGAAGTTCTACAGGCTTAGCTCACGTGTGGTCGCATCCTAATCACGCTTCGCTTGCTCAGAGAGAGGGAACAGAGGTACAACTGCTCCTTAAAACAGGCGCGCCCGGAATTCCCGACGACCCTATATCGCATCCGTCGATTACCTGCGGTGAATTGGCGGACATTGTCAGCGATCCCAATTTTCATAATCGTGCTTTTCGCCACGCGTCTTACGATTCACTCGGCTCAAACGGCGGAAGATATTCGGGCGGCTTCATAAACACTTATGTCGGACGAACACAAATACATTTCGCAATTCCGAGAGGCAATCAAATAAGGGGTGCCGCGGCAATGAGAGGTCTGGGTGCTCCTGCATACTATATGGCTCTCGCAATGGGACAAGAACTATTGAACGTTGATGCGCAATGGATGTTTGCGATGGGTGCAAAAGAATCTTGGTCGGGAACACAAGTTAATTACGGCGATACTTGGAATGGTCAAAACATTTGGTGGGCAACAGGAGATATGGCTGTCAATTCGGGAAATTATACAAGTTGGCACGTAGAGTCCTTTTCCGGAGGCGATAGGGCACTTAATTTTCCGCACCTTTTTCCTCGTTTCTCACACATTCTTTCGCAGGCAAGGGATTTAACAACATATATACAACTTTTGCGGCGTCCCGAAAATGCTCACCTTATTCCTCAAGGTTCTACGGCTGAAACTGCGCTTATGGATTACTACGTAGGAGGATATGATGCGCGATACCACCCTCGCTCTATAAACGGATTGTTTGTTTCTGCTATGTTTCAATATGTAAACTACGACATTTTAGCTCGTGCTTCGGATATTTGTTGGAAATATGGGCTTGCAAACTCTTGCGACCGATATATGGGCTTGTCGCTTATGCTTGCAATGTATAATTTGGGGCAATGGGGACTTATGGGGACAGCGGTAGGACAGTTGGGCAACTCTAACATTCAAGCGTTGGTAGCCGACTGTAATGCAAGAGAAAGATTTCCGACGGGTAATATGGATTATCGTAATGACATACTTGGCGTAGTTCAAGCGTTGGTAAATGCGTCCAGAGACTTTACAATCGGAGACGGGCAAAATTCGGAAATTATCGATTTTGAAATATCTCTTGAAAGGTTGCTTGAAATGTTTTTCGGAAGAGGCGGAACTGTTGCTCATCAGGGAGAAGGCGGAATACTTTTGCATTATTATCCCACAAATATCCAGGGAACCAATCATACCGCAGTTCGTCAGACTATTTTTGACAATTTGAATTGTGCGTTTAATTTCCTTAAAGGTAAAGCTCCAAATGCGGCAGGTACAGGTCGTGTGGGTGCAGAGATGATAAGTTTTCGCTATGATTTTCTTTCGGTGATAAGAACAGTTAAGGCATTTTTGCCGCTTGACCGCCGTTTTGTAGCAAATGGCGACGCTTCTACTTTGATACCCAATAATTCCAGAGTTGGCTGTAATGTGGAATCGGGCGGAACTATTGACGAAATTTATCCGCGGATACCTAATATCGACATCAGAGCTGATGAGTTTGTTTGTACGCTTATAGTTTATATGACGGACAATGTAATGAACGGCAATGTAAGATGGACGCTTGACCGCACGTGGAGTGTTTTTAATGCGGCAGAAATGATTGAAGCGGTAGCCGGTACGAGTAATACATTCAGAATAGTTGTTCCCAAAGAAATGGCTGAAACTTTTGGACATACCATTTGGGTATTTGCTGAAGACGCGTCGGGAAATACTGTTGTAGCAAGGAGAACTTTAAGATTTGCAATGGAGTTTCAACCGCCTGCGTTAAATAACGCCGCAGTGTTCGACACCACAGGAAACGGCTACATAAACAGGATAAGAGCGAATATTGTAAGCGACCAGTTCGGGAGTTTAGCTCGTCCTTATCCTTCAACTGTTTATCGTTGGCGGTGGAACAACAGTCAGCTTATAAATATACAGAATGTAGCAGTGAACGGAAGTACCTTAACTATAGATGTAGCCGAATTTGAGTCGGGTGCAGGTAGCGGTGAATTACTTGTTATATTTGACATTCTTGATGTTGAAGGCGATAACAGCCCGACAGGAGACAGAGATACTATTCGCGTTCCTCTTATAGACAGCGTTGGTCCGGCTTTGTTGAGATTTGAACAAGACCCGCAAGGCGACGCAAATTTTTCCGCAAGCAACGGGGGAGCAGGGCAATTTGACACGCTTTGGGTTAAATTTAGCGAAAATGTCAGAAATATTACCGCCGCAACGGCGTTGGAGTTTAAGCCGACGAGAAGTGTTTCCGCGACAGGAGTAATTGAAGGCGGCGGCAGACACGGATTTTTGTTTACTCCCGGCACGCTTGTAGAAATGACAAATGGTGAAGACAGCGTTCGGATTAACATAGCAAGCGGAATTACCGACGCCTCGTCGCAGAATAATCCTGTGCTTGCCATAACGCAATTTGTGCGCGTACATTTCAAAAAGGAATTTGTTCCTCCTGTGCCGGTGTCTGCGGCGTTCTTTAATAAATTCGGCGATGGTTTTGCCGATAGCCTTAGAGTTGTAATAGAGCGCAATAGTGTAGGAGATTTGAGCGGTAGTACCAATATTTATACTTGGCGTTTGGGAAATAATCCTCGCGGTCCGCTTCCGGCGAGTGCAAGGATAGCTTCAGACAGAGATACTTTGTTTATAAATTGGGATCCAAATTTGATTTCCGGCGACGCAACAGGTTGGCTGTATATGGAATACGATTCCATTAACCACGAAACAGGAGCTACCGTAAGAGCAACAACACAACCAATTGCAATTCTTGACAGAGTTGGTCCTGCTATCAGGATAGGCAGTCCCGCATTCAGCGCAAATGTCAGAGAAGATAGTTCACTGCCTGACACGCTCAGATTAGAATTTACCGAGGAGATAAGAGGAGTGCAAAACGGACGTGTTCAGTTGCTTTTTGCAAAAGACCAATTCGGAACTGGAGCGTTCGGAATTCGTAATATTGCTGAACCTTCTCGAGCAGGCAATGTTTATACATTCTTGTTGGAACCGGGAATTATTCGTCCTGATTTGGATGTGGAAGAACTTTATTACGAATGGGTGAAAATCGACTTTGAAGGCGGAATTACCGACAACGCTTCACCGGATAATAATCTGCCTTTGGAAAATAACCAGTGGCGCAGAATTGAAGATGAAACAACAGCTGTTAACTGGATTCCTTTCGAGATTAGATATGTGGAGTTTTTCAGTTATACAATTCCTCCTGCTGACGGCTATGTTGACACGATAAGAGTCAGATTTAATTTTGACCCGACCGAATACGAAGGTTTCGGCAATGCGTTGCCCGACATCAGAAGACTTGTAGCAGAGAGCTTTAACAGAAGTTTGCATTTGGATAATCAAACAGGTCGCCGCTTTAATTCGATTAGCGAACTGAATGTGAGGATAATTGAAACCGATTTTCTTTCTATCGGGGTTTCGCAAGACCAAAGCGCTGTTTCGGCAAGAACGGATATAGATGAAAGAGACCAAATATCTCTTAACCACACGGTAAGAAGTCAAGATTTTGATGCGATTGGAATTTCGGTAAACCAAAGTTTCCAGCCGATAGACAGAATTGCGCCGATTATCGAACGCGCTCAGTTTAACTTTATGGCGATTAAGTGCGATGACGACGAGCCAACCGAATTGATTGATAACTTGGTTATTACTTTCAGCGAAGAAGTTCGCGGAACAATTACTCCCGATATGATAAGAATGAAGGGTGCGGACGGCGTATATTATAATATCGCTTTTGACCCTGAAACAAATGTATCGGGCAGAACCATTACGTTTTTGGTGAGAAACATAAGCCGTTTGCCCGAAGTCGGCGATGAAATCAGAATAGAGCGCGGAGTTAGCGATAATAGAGGAAATACGCAAGAAGTAAATACGGTTTGGGTACCGATTGGTATCGGAACTGCCGATGTTGACTTCGATATATTGGCTTTCCCGAACCCTTATTCGCCGAATGCAATGCGGAGAAATGAGAACTACATCAGATACCTTTTGGATAATTACGGAATTTCTACAGGTAGAGGAGATATGGCATTCGTCATAAAACCTTGTGGTGGCGGCAGAAAACTTGTGGGTGATTTTTCCGGAAGAATTACAATTCTCGACGGATTAGGCAACACAGTAGTTGAAACCGAAAGTTTTTATTTCAACCAAAGCAAAGGTCTTTTGACTTGGACTTGGGACGGTAAAAATCCTCGCAGAAGAAATGTCGGCGCGGGAGCATACATGGCTATAATTGCCGTGACTTTTGAACAGAACGGTTTTCCGAGAACACAAGAATTCAGACGAACAATCGGAATAACCAGAGAATGAGAACACGACTTTTAACTGAATATCAGACGGAGATTGCGGCTAAAATCATACGAAATGGGAGTTTGGTCGCAATCCCCACCGAAACTGTTTACGGGCTTGGCGGAGATGCGTTTAATCCGACGGCGGTCGCCAAAATTTTTGAGGCGAAAAACCGCCCGAGTTTTGACCCGCTTATAGTGCATATCGCCGATTTTGAGCAGATTTACACCGTAGCCGAAAATGTTCCGCCGCTTGCGCAAAAACTAATAGAAAAATGTTGGGCGGGACCGCTTACCATTATTCTGAAAAAGAAAAAAGAAATTCCCGATTTGGTATCGGCAGGGCTTGATACCGTCGGAATAAGAATGCCGAACAACGAAATCACGCGCGAAATTATTCGCAAATCGCAAACTGCAATCGCCGCACCGTCCGCAAATCTTTTCGGGCATACATCACCCACAAGCGCAAAAGCGGTTTTGGACGATTTGGACGGGCGAATAGACGCAGTAATTGACGGCGGAAATTGCAAAGTTGGCTTAGAAAGCACAATAATTTCGTTTGCCAAAAATACACCCGTTTGTTATCGCTACGGCGGTTTGGATTTGGAGTATATCGAAAGCATTATCGGAAAAGTAGAGCGGGCGGGTTTTCACGGCGAAGAGGATGTCGCTCCGGGCAGAAGTTTAAGGCATTATGCACCGAACACTCCGCTTTATCTCGACAAAAAAGAAAGCGACTTTCCCGAGGGAACAAAAATCGGCTACATAAATCAAGACGGCGACTTATACGAAATTGCCAAAAATCTCTACTCCGAAATCCGCAACGTCGATGACAAAAACTGCGACGTGATTTTGGCGCATTTGGTAGAAGAAAAGGGGATAGGTATGGCGATAAATGATAGGTTGCGGCGGGCGGCGACGACGCAACCGACGTAGGGGCGTATTGCATACGCCCAAATACCAAGCCGACAGAAAGCGGGCGTATGCAATACGCCCCTACAAATTATATCCTATCCATCACCATTTTTGCTAATTCTTCGGCTTTTTCTTGGGTAATTCCTTCGGCGTAAACGCGCATAATCGGTTCGGTGTTTGACGAGCGGATGTGTACCCAGCCGTCGTTATAGATTATTTTTAATCCGTCTTGAGTGTCGATTTTTTCGTCGGCGAAGATTTTTGCGAGTTTTGATAGAACCTCGATGGGATTTAATCCGACAATTGAAATTTTTTCTTTGACTATCGGATATTCTTTATACTCCGATGTCAGACGCGTTATTTTTTTGTCGTTTTTTGCCATACATTCTATTATAAGCGCAAGCCCGACAAGTCCGTCGCGCACCATTGAAACGGCAGGATAAATTACGCCGCCGTTGCCCTCGCCGCCCAAAAGCAGGTCGTTTTTGCGAATTGCATCGACGACGTTTGCTTCGCCGATTTTTGTGCGGATAACTTTTACGCCGAAGTTTTTTGCGACATCGTCAATTACCATTGATGTGGAAAGGTTGGTCGCAACGTCGCTTTTTTTGCTTGCGAGAATGCTCATCATAGAAAGCGCCAAAGTCATTTCTTCGCAAATCGGCTCACCGTTTTCGCCCATAACTACCAAACGGTCGCCGTCGGGGTCGAACGCAAAGCCGCCCCAGAAATCGCTTTCGCTTTTCAGCAGTTTTTCGAGGTCGCCCAAATGTGCGGGGCGCGGCTCGGGATTATGCACAAAATCGCCGTCGGTTTTGCAGTGTATGCCTTCGTATTTTACGCCGAGCGCCGCCAGAAGTTGAGGAAACGCGCCGCTTGCCGCTCCGTTTATTGCATCGACGGCGACTTTTATTTTTGCGGCTTTTATTGTTTCCACATCGACGTTTTCTACGATTTTTGCTATATGCGCCGATACTGCGGTGGTTTCGATAATTTCGGGCGAGGCAGAAAACGCATTAAATTCTTTGTCGCTTAAATAATTGCCCGAATTGTAGTCTTCGTAAAGAGCGTTGCACTCGTCGGCGTTAAAAAGTCGTCCGCTTGTGTGCACTGCTTTGTAGCCGTTGTATGGGTGCGGATTGTGGCTTGCGGTAATTATAATTCCTGCCGCCGCGCCAAAATGTTTTACGGCAAAACAGGTGGTCGGGGTTGTTGCAATTCCGATAGAAATCGGTATGCCGCCTGCCGCTCTTATTCCTTGGCAAAGCGCGTTTTGTATTTTTTCGCCCGACGGTCGCGTGTCTCGTCCGATAATTACTTTTTTGCCTGCGCCGTTTGAATGTTTTGTTTGAATGTATGCAATAGCGCGAAGTAATTCGAGTGTTAATCCCTCGCCAAATCTTCCTCTAATCCCCGAAACCGACATTATCGGCTTTTCCATAGTATGCCTCCTTTTATATTTTTATGAATTTTTTTACGGCAAACGAACTGCCGAAAAATCCCAAAATCGCTCCGAAAATGACTACGCCCGCTAAAATTTGCGCGCCGCCCCAATAAATATCGAAATCGGGGATAATAAAACGCATAGGAAATATTGCGGCAACGGCAATAAGTCCGCCGAGCGTTCCCTGAACAATGCCCTCCAGGATGAACGGCGTTTTTATATACCAGCCGCTTGCGCCCACATATTGCATATTGCTTATTATGTCTTCGCGCGCGTAAACCGTCAATTTTATTGTGTTCATTATTGTGAAAAATACCACCAAAACCATAACTGTCGCCAATGCGAAAAGCCCGTTTGAAACGGAATTTCTGAAATTGCGCACTTCTTCAAACCAATCGTGTGAGAAAATTACGGTTTCTACGCCTTGCAAACTTCCGATTATTTGCGAAATCGAATCGATTTTTTCGTTGCTCACATCCTGACCGAATGCCAATTCCAAAAGCGCGGGGAAAGGATTGCCCTCGATTGCCGTGAGCATTTCGCTTCCGTATATGCTTTGGAAAATCTCGAACGATTTGTCGCGGGAAATAAATCTTGCGGATGCGTTTGCGGCAATGTTGTAAATTATACTGTCGGCGATTTTTCGCTCTTCGACAAGCGATATTCGTGTGTCGAAATAAACGGAAATCTGCGTCTGATTTTCGCCGCTTATCCAAAGATGGATGTTCAGCATAATCAGCGATAACGCCAAAAGGAAAAACAGGAGTACGCCTGTCGTCAGCACCGAAACCGTCGTAAGAAGTTTTGAACGGCGAAGATTAGCGTAGGTCTCCCGTAAGAAATAAAAAACGGTGTTCATAATGCTTGGTTATCTGACCCGTATTATTCTTTGATTGCTGATTTTGTTAACGATTGCTCCCGTATTTACCCCTGCGGTATTCTTAAATGTGATTTCGGAAGAAAGTCCCTGAAAGCCGCTTACCTGCATAAGATTTTCCGATAATTGCGATACCGTATTACTTTGCGCGTACGCGCGAAGCATTAATTGTATTGCGTCGGCTACAAGCGGGGCTACTATCAAATCGGGCGCTTCTCCGTATCGCACTCTGTATGCTTCTACAAAATTTTGCACTCTCTCGCTTTCGGGGTCAATTCTGTTGGCTGTCGAAAAGGAAACGTCGTTTACAGTTCTTCTGCCTTGCGACAAAACTCTTTCGTGTCCCCAAAGCGGAGTGCCCAAAATTTGCGCATTCAAGCGATGAAAAGGAACTTGCGCCGCCAACTGAATTGCGTTATCGGGCGAAGAAACAGGCAAGAAAAGTCCGCCGAGCGAAATTGTAGAATCAGACAAATACGACGCTCTTGCTTCGGGAGTTTGGTTGCCATTTGCAAATCTGCGGTCGGTGAAAAACTCGCGAACAGCCCCGAATTGTCTTCTGAAATCTGTTGCTGTGGGCGAATAATATTCGGTGAAATCGACTGTTGCGCCTCTTTGGCTTACCGCTTCCGTAAAGTAGGCTGTCATAGTTCTGCCGTAGTCGTCAAGCGGTGCGAGTATGGTGAAATTGCGTATGTTGAGGTTTTCTATGGCGTATTCCGCTATTTTTACCGCCAAAGCCTTGGATGTCAAATTCAACTGAAAAACGTTGCTTCCCAGCGCCGCAATTCCGTCGTCCGTTGCTGTTGGAGTTATCATAGCCGCTCTGTCGGGGAATTGCGACAAAACTGCCGCCGCAACCGTGGATGTATTGCTCATAATCGGTCCTATTACCATAGAAACGCTGTCGGCAAGGAGTTCGTTTACTCTTTGCGCCGTTCTTATTGCGCTTCCTTCGGTGTCGTAAACTTTTAAGGTAAATCTTTCGCCTGTTCGCTCTTCGTGGCGCGCTAAAAACATTGCAACCGTGTTATGAGCTACTTGTCCGAGCGCGGCAAATTCTCCCGTCATCGGAACAAGAAGTCCTATTGTTCTGTTTATTCGCATTGCGCCTCCGCGCACAGGTCTTCTTGCTTGTTGTTCCTGCGCGGAAACGGCTTGTCCTCCTTGCGTCGCTGTTCTGTGCGAACGCAGAATTTCTGCCGTTGCTTCGCTTATTCCGCCTATAAGCAATACTTCTCTTTCGTTGTCGTCAATGTGGTTTTGAGAAAGCCGTGTGAGCAAATTTCTTATTGCGCGGTCTGTTTCTCTCAAGCTTCTGTCTCTGCTACCCGTTGTTCTTTTAAGCCCTTCGTCCAAGGCGACTACTGCCTGAGAAAAATCTCTTATATTCGCTTTTGCTACACCCAAAAGGTAAAAAACACGCGCTACTTGCTGACTGTTTGGAAATCTTCCTATATACACTATGGATAAACGCGCTATTTCTTCGTGGTTCGGATTTGGCGAAGATAAAAGCGCTTCTATATAAAGCGGCTCCAAAAATTCAAATGTCGGATTATTCGCGCTTGCCGTATCCGCAAATGTTTCGTAAATTCGCACAACCGTGCCGTGATTTCTTTGTGAAAGCGCTCTTTGCGCGTCTCTTACCATTCTGTCGTTTGCCTGTGCGAATGCAATAGTTAATGCACAAATCAATACCAATAAGAACTTTTTCATCTCTTTAACCTCTGAGTTAATAATAAAGCCGTTAATTTTTGCAATTAAAATAATATTTGCCACAAGTCCAAGCAATATAAAACATAATTATTTGGCAATCACCTTTTAAATTTCTTTATTTGTGTATATAAGAAACCCAATATTTTCGCACAAAAACGAACAAAAAAAACAAATGCTCCCTAATATTAACAAAAAAAGAGAAAAAAAGTCTTTTTCCTCTAAATTAGCCGAACTCCCACAGCCAAGCGGAAAAAAATGCAAAAAAATCTCAAAAACACTTGCTTGCTTGCTTGAAACTTTAGTCTTTTTTAATAAAACACTAAAGTTTCAAGCAAGCAAGCAAGGACGATATTTCAAAATGTAGCCAAGGAAGTGCTACAAAAAAAACAATATAAACG
>WRAZ01000041.1 GCA_009779925.1 Chitinivibrionia bacterium | reverse complement strand
TTAGCGCAATCCGCGCATTTGGCGGTGAAGGCAGCACTCTGCCTCCGGTAGAATATCAGTTTAGTTTCGCTTTGGAGGGCGGCGCGTTTGTCGGCGGCTTTACTCCTCCTCCGTCGCCTGCTTCAATCATTACGCTTCCTACGGCGGCTCAAGTGAGCAAAAGCGGTTATTCTCTGACGGGCTGGCGCAATCAAGGCGGCACGGATTTTGCGCCCGGGCAAATGATAGCGCTTAGTTCCGCTACGACATTTACGGCGCAGTGGGCTGCTCCCATAGATCTTACGTTTGCTTTGGAGGGCGGCGCGTTTGCAGGCGGCTTTACTCCTCCTCCGTCGCAAGTTCCGGCGGGTAGCAGTATTACGCTTCCTACGGCGGAACAAGTGAGCAAAAACGGCTATGTTCTGATTGGTTGGCGCAATCAAAGCGGTCAGGATTTTACGCTCGGACAAACGGTAGCGCTTACTGCTTCCACGACATTTACGGCGCAGTGGAGCAATATTATAAGCATTAGCCGCGTTCGCGTAAATTCTTGGGAATCCGCAGGCAGCGACAGGTTTATTCCGAACAGTTTGTTTGACAACGCCCCCAATACTTTTTGGCACGCAAGATGGAGCACAGGCAGCGGACACGGAAGAGGAGAATCGCTTGTCGATATAGATTTAGGCGGCGTACATACGGTAAATCGAATTGAAGTTGACAGACGTTTGGTTTCGGGACAAGACATAAGGGCTGTGCGTATGTTTACCCATATCGGGCAAGGCGGTGAATTCCCCAACGGCGAAAGAATACCCGCCAATTTCCCCGCAAACGTCCCGCAAGCCGATATTGATTTGGATTTTGTTATGACCGGCTGGACGGAAATCGGAGATCAAGCTCGTCAAATCACAGGTCTTAATACAAGCAATACCGTGATATTGACCCTGAACGCTCCCATTACGGCGCGCTATATCCGCTTGGGTATTGAGAATGGTCCCGTAAGCGGCGACCCTGATTTTACCCAAGTTAGAGAAATCCGCGTATTCGGCGAGAGCGGCGGAGCTACTTCTATAAGAAACAGAGAAAATTCGGACAACCGCTTCGGTATTCTTCTGGAAAATGCAATAGTCTCGGATGTGGCAAGAATTTCGGTAATAACCCCCGAACCCGCAACAATAAATCTGCGAATTATGGACATTTTGGGGAATGTTGTGTTTGCGGAAACTGCCGCGTACGGGCGGGTCGCGTACGGGCGGGTTTCAAACCCGCCCCTACAAAACGATAACGCAATAGTCTGGAATTTGACCAACCAATCCGGCAGATTTGTTGCCAACGGCACGTATTTGATTATCGTAGAGGCGACAGGTTCTAACGGCAGAGTTTGGCATTACAGAGCAATTATGGGAGTGCGCCGATAGAAGATAATAAAAAAACAACCATTTTCGTAGAGACAAGGCATGCCTTGTCTCTTTTTTATTGTTTTCTGTTTTCGGCAAAACGTATTTTCTCTCAAATTTAATTCAAAAAAGGAGCAAAAATGCACATTTTGGTAATCGGCGGCGCAGGATATATCGGAAGCCACGTAGCAAGAGAATTTCTTGACAACGGCTACAATATCACGGTTTACGACAACTTTTCAAGCGGAAAAGAAGAAAACATCTTCGCCGACGAAAAACTTGTCCGAGGCGACGTTCTGGACTTCGACCTGCTCGACAAAACAATGAGCGAAGGCAAATTTGACGGCATTATTCACCTGTCGGCGTTCAAAGCGGCGGGGGAGTCCCAGATTATCCCCGAAAAATACTCGGTAAACAATATCACGGGAACAATAAACATTCTTAACGCGGCAACAAAAAACGGCATAAACAAAATCATTTTCTCATCGACAGCCGCAGTTTACGGCGAGCCGCAATATCTCCCGATAGACGAAAATCACCCGACCTGCCCCGCAAATTATTACGGCTTCACCAAATTAGAAATAGAGCGAATTTTGGAATGGTACGACAAACTCAAAGGTCTTAAATACGTCGCCTTACGATACTTTAACGCCGCAGGATACGACCCCAAAGGTCGAATTTACGGCTTAGAAACCAACCCGCAGAATTTGCTCCCCATAGTTATGGAAGTCGCGGCGGGCATTCGCGAGAAAATCACAATTTTCGGCAACGACTGGGACACAAGAGACGGCACGTGCATTCGCGACTATATCCACGTAAGCGATTTGGCGGCGGCGCATAAACAAGCGTTCGAGCATTTACTTAAAACCAACGAAAGTTTAACGGTAAATCTCGGCTCGCAAACTGGCGTATCCGTAAAAGAAATGGTAGAAACCGCGCGAAAAATCACAGGCAAAGAAATAAAAGCCGAATACGGCGACCGCCGCGACGGCGACCCCTCGGTAGTTTTGGCAACCGCGGCAAAAGCGGAGGAGATTTTGGGCTTTAAAGCGCAGTGCTCCGATATAAATTCCCTGATTTCAACGACTTGGGGGGTGTACAAGAGGAATTTTGGGATAAGTTAAAGTTTGAGGCGTTTTAGTACGCCTCTATCTTTTTTGTTTTGGGGAGCGTATAAGCGGAATATTTAAGATTTTTTATCAGTTTGGGAAATATTCAACTTTAGAATACCACGCATTAAAAATCTTAACACTGTTTCCACTAAATTGAGGAGTGAAACAATGACGTTCGCCTTCCCAGTCTTGATGCCAATATTGACAAATAATATTCCCGTTTACTGTGAAATGAAACGTATGTTGTTCATCAATAAATCCGTCGTTTAAAATAAAAATTCTTTTTCCATTTCCGTTTTTTGCGAAAAGAACATACTCGCTACCATTTTCCCAAATATGCTTCCAAATACCCTCTATTGCAGAATTTATATCGTTTTGTTCTCCACCACCGCTTCCGCCGCCTGAGCAACCGAACAAAAACAATCCTGCCAATACTAAAATTCCCAATAACCGTTTTGTCATAATGCGTTCCTCCTTTACAGTCCTTTTTTTCTTAATCTGTCCGCTATCATTTTATAGATTTTCATTTTATCTCTCTTGCCTATTCCCCAGATTTCAACTATTTCTACGTTTCTGTTAGGTAAAACGCGGTAAACTATTCGCACTGATTTCTTCGCCACATAAATTTTGTAAAAACCTGTAAGATTTGCATTGTCTTTGTTGCCGAGCGGCAGTCCAAGCATAGGGTTTTCGGCAAGATTGTCAATTTTTTTATTTACCATCTTTTTTATTGAACCGTCTAAACCGTTATAATCTTCTTGCGCTTCGGGAATAAAAAATATTTGGCAACTCATATATTTTCACGCACCTTTTCCCAAGGAATATTTTTTGACGGGTCGTAATTCTCCATTCTGCTTTGAAGCATATCGTTTATTTCCATAAGTTCGAATGCTTCTTCTATCTTTTTCAAGTATTCGTATTCTTTATAGGAAAGCAAAACCGCTTCCATAACATTGTTTTCAATCACATAAACCGCGTTTCCGCTATAACGAACACTTTTTATGGTGCTCGGCAGTTTTTTCTGCAAAAGCGACATCGGCAACATCTGTTTTGTTTCAACCAGCATAAATACTCCTTAATTTACGTAATGTAAAAATAATTTATTGTCGCGGTGGCGTGGGGGAAAATTTGTTTTTTGTTGATTATTTGTTTTGGCAAATATTATTTTTCTAAGAAAAAGAGGAGGTAAATTATGACTGTTTCAGCGAAATTATTGTCGGAAATTGAATTGTTGCCGCGAGAATATGAGCAGGAAGTTCTCAACTATGTGTCTTTTTTGAGGACAAAACCTCGGTTGGCGAAAAATGTTTTTGTCAATAAGGAAAGTATTTCAATAGAAGACGCCTACGGAATTTTAAAAGGAACGGGTATTGACTCAAATTTTGTAAGGGACGAGGAGGATAGGTATTGAATGTTATAGATACTTGCCTTTGGATTGAATATTTTCTTGGAAAAGACATAGATGTTTCAATTAGTAATGCGATTAGAGATACAAGCAATTTACTTGTTCCGACAATTTGCATTTACGAAGTATATAGAAAAGCATTGCCTGAAAAAGGCGGAGCGTTTGCTGATGTTCTTGTTGAAATTATGGAAAAAGGAAACGTTGTCGATATAAATAGCGACTTGGCAGTACTTGCCGCAAAAATTTCCAAGCAATACAAACTACCTATGGCAGACAGCATAATTTACGCAACCGCTCAAATGAATAACGCAACTGTTTGGACGCAAGACAAACATTTTCAAAATCTGGAAGCCGTTAATTATTTTCCGAAAAAATAATTTATTTTTACAGCATAAAACAGGAGAAAAAATGATACGGAACGAAACAAATCGCGTGGAACTCAAGGAAAAATTAACTGACGACTTTGAAAAAACGGCGGTTGCGTTTCTAAACTCCGACGGCGGGGATATTTATATAGGAATCAACAAAGACGGCATTATTGCAGGCGTGCCGAATCCCGACGCGGTTCAACTCAAAATTGCCGACCGCCTTAAAGACAACATTCGTCCCAGCGTTATGGGCTTGTTTGACATATCGACGGAAATACACGACAATAAAACCGTGGTTGTAGTAAATCTTGCAAGCGGCTCGGAAAAGCCGTATTGTATAAAACAAAAAGGATACTGCGATTCGGGGTGTTTTATTCGTATCGGAAGTTCGTCTCAACCTATGCAACATACAATGATTGATAAATTATTAAGAAAACGACACCATCCTTCGATTGCCAATATGCCGTCTCGCCGTCAAGATTTGGAGTTTAAGCAACTAAAGCTTTACTACGGCTTAAAAGACAAGCCTTTGAACGACAATTTTGCAACAACTTTGGATTTTCTTACGCAGGACGGCAAATACAATATAGTTGCATTTTTGTTTGCCGACAATAACAATATTTCTGTTCGGATGGGTAAGTATTTCGGCAAAGATAAACTTGATTTGATAGGGCGGGAAGATTACAAGGATTGCTGTCTTATTACGGCTATGCAGAGAATTATAGACAGAATCGATGTGGAAAACATAACTCAATCCCGCAAGCGCCCAATGCAAACACGGCTTGACAAAAATCTTGTGGATAAAAAAATTCTTCACGAAGTCATAATAAATGCGTTTGCTCACAACGACTATTCTCGTCTTGATACGCCCATATTTCAAATTTATTCCGACAGAATTGAGATTACGTCTTTCGGCGGATTGGTGGACGGCTTAACATTGGAAAAATTTTACGGCGGCACGTCTATGCCCAGAAATCGCGAGATTATGAGAGTTCTTAAAGACCTTGAATTTGTGGAACAACTCGGAAGCGGTATTCCAAAAATTGTTAATAAATATGGAAAAAACGTAATTTCGGTAAGCGAAAAAGTAATAGAGGCAACTTTGATGTTTGATTGCGATATGGATGAAGCCGAAAACTACCCTGAAAACTTGAAAAACTATCCTGAAAACTCAGAAAACTATCCTGAAAACTCAGAAAACTATCCTGAAAACCCAGAAAACTATCCTGAAAACTCAGAAAACTATCCTGAAAACCCAGAAAACTATCCTGAAAACTCAGAAAACTATCCTGAAAACTTGGAAACTACCCTGAAAGCAAGCGAAAAAATACTTGCAGTAGTAAGCGAAAACCCTAAAATCAGCATACCTGAGATAGCGGAATTATTAGGGCTCTCCGTAGGTGGAATTAAATACCAAGTCAAGCGATTGAAAGACAAAGGAGTAATGCACCGTATCGGTCCCGACAAAGGCGGAAGTTGGGAAATCACACAATCTTAAAATTCTCCAATTTCACAAAAAAACAGCAAAATTTCCAAATTCATTGACTATTGCAAAAGGCAATTATTATTTTATTCGTGCAAATTAAGGGGAAAAAGTGCAAATCGCGGGAGTTGTGCCCGTTTTACCGTTATAAGGAAGGTGTTTTATCAAAGCAAGAATTATTTCTATCGGGACTGCTGTTCCGCAGACGATAAAGAACAACGACCACTTTGCGAAGTATTTGGATACTTCCGACGAGTGGATTACTCAGCGCACGGGAATAAAAGAGCGCAGGGTTTGGGATAACGCCCCAGCGGACGCGGCGAGCGAACTCGGATTTTTGGCGGCGACAAAGGCAATCGAGCGAGCGCAAATCTCCGCCGAAAGCATAGATACCGTTATTTGCGCGACGTTTACCCCCGACAATTTTTTTCCATCGACTGCGGCGCTCATTGCGGGCAAGCTCGGAATTAAAGGGGCTTTCGCGTTTGATTTGTCCGCGGCTTGCGCGGGCTTCACTTTTGGACTGTCGGTTGCGGACTCGCTTATTCGGAGTGGTCAGAGCAAACGGGTTTTAATGGTTGGAAGCGAAGTCATCTCCCGAACGCTTGACTGGGAAGACAGAGGCACTTGCATACTTTTCGGCGACGGAGCGGGCGCGGTTATCGTTGAGGCGAGCGAGGGTGAAAAGGGAATACTTTCCTGCGTAAATTACACAGACCCAAGCGGCGCGGAGCATTTGGCGCTTCCGAGTTTCGGCGAAAAGCGCTTTTTGAATATGGAAGGAACAAAAATTTACAAATACGCGTGCAAACTTATGCCCGAAATGGTAGAGCAAGCGCTCGCAAAAGTCGGTATGAGCGTGGCTGACATAAATCTGCTTATCCCTCACCAAGCAAACATTCGCATTATTGAAAGCGTTGGCGAGCGGCTCGGTTTGTCGGCGGACAAAGTAATGATAAACTTGCAAAAATACGGAAATACGTCTTCGGCGACCATTCCTTTGGCTATGGAAGAGGCGTGGGACGGCGGTCGAATAAAAGACGGCGATATTGTGGCTTTAACGTCGCTCGGCGGCGGAATTACCGCGGGCGGAATAATAATAAGATTTTAAAGGAAGGTTTGATTATGAAAGTAGCATTTTTATTTCCCGGACAAGGCTCTCAGGCGGTCGGAATGGGGAAAGACCTCTTTGACAATAACGACTTTGCAAAAAAACGTTTTGAAGAGGCAAACGATATTTTAGAACGCGATTTAACAAAGATAATTTTTGAAGGTCCCGAAGATATTCTCAAGCAAACCCAAAATACGCAACCCGCGCTCTTTTTGGTGGAAAGCATAATTTGCGACTTGCTTAAGCAAAACGGGCTTTTTCCGACATATACGATGGGGCATTCTTTAGGAGAATATTCCGCGCTTTACGCAAGCGAAGTTTTTGATTTTGCGACGGGTATCGACTTAGTCGCAAAACGCGGCGAACTTATGGCTGCGGCTGGCGAGAAATCCAAGGGCGCAATGGCGGCGATTTTAGGTATGGAAAAGGATAAAATTATACAAATTTTGCTTGAAGTAAAAGGCGGAGTAGTAGTATCGGCAAACGAGAACTCTCCCGAACAACTTGTTATTTCGGGCGATTTGGCGGCGGTCGAAAGCGCTTGCGAAATGCTTAAGGCGGGCGGCGCAAAGAGGGCGCTTATGCTTCCTGTTAGCGGCGCGTTTCATTCTCCGCTTATGAAACCTGCGGCGGACGAGTTTTCGGCGTATTTGCAAGACAAAAAATTCGCCGACGCGAAATATCCGCTTATCACAAACGTGCGAGCGCTTGCCGAAACGAGCGGCGAAACATTGAAATCGCTTTTGGTGGAGCAGTTGCTTTCGCCCGTGCGTTGGGTGGACTGTCAAAAAGAACTTTTTGCATTAGAAATCGGCAACGCAATAGAAGTGGGACCCGGCAACGTGCTTAAAGGGCTTGCGAAAAAAACCGTAGAAGAAATGAACATTGTAAATTGCGCAAACTGGGAAAGCATAATCTCGGTTGTAGGGCAATACAAATAAATAAAGGGGAAAAGATGATTTGTTTGAAAGGAAAAGCCGCGCTGATTACCGGCTCGGCAAGAGGTATCGGAAAAGAAATCGCCGCAAAATTCGCAAAAGCGGGCGCTGATGTTTGCGTAAGCGACATTGATTTGGCGACAGCGCAGGCGACCGCCGAAGAAATTGCAAAAGAATACGGCGTAAAAACAATTGCGATTGCCGCAAACGTTGCAAGCGAAGAAGAAGTAAACGAATTGGTGAAGAAATTCATAGAAGAGTTCGGGAAAATCGATATTCTTGTAAATAACGCCGGCATAACCAAAGACGGTCTTGTGATAGATATGAAAGAAAGCGACTGGGACGCGGTTTTGGACATAAACCTTAAAAGCGCATTCCTCTGCACCAAGGCGGCAACCCGCCCGATGCTTAAAGCAAGAAGCGGAAGAATTATAAATATCGCCTCAATTTCGGGGCAAATCGGGCTTCCGGGGCAGGCAAACTATTCGGCTTCCAAAGCGGGAATGATAGGTCTTACAAAAGCGGTGGCAAAGGAAGTTGCAAAGCGCGGTATAACCGTAAACGCGATTGCACCCGGTTTTATTCGCACGGCAATGACCGACAAACTTTCGCCCGAAGTGGTAAAAGGATACGAGGACGCAATTCCGATGAAAGTTTTGGGATTGCCCGAAGATATTGCTAACTCGTCGCTGTTTTTGGCGAGCGATTTGGCAAGTTATATCACAGGTCAGGTAATCGCCGTAAACGGCGGATTGGCAATGTAAAGAGTTTTGACAATAGAAGAAAACAGAGTTTAATTTAATTTTTTTTTAACAAAGGAGTGTTCATTATGAGTGCAAATCTTGCGAAAGTTCAAGAAATTGTAGCGAAACAGTTGGGTAAAAGCGCGGCGGAAATCACGCTTGAAAAGAAATTTGTTGATGATTTGGGCGCGGATTCTCTCGATTTGAGCGAATTGGTAATGTCTTTTGAAGAGGCATTCGGCGTTGACGAAATCACCGACGAAGACGCGCAAAAATTCGTAACAGTTGCAGACGTAGTAAAATACGCAGACTCACTGTAATTTTTCAGGGGATTTTAGACGATTATGTAAGGGCGAAATTTTTTTTCGCCCTGTTTTTTTATTGTATTTTTGCAAAAAACCGCCAAATCATTGTCCCGACTAAAAACAAATAGTATTTTCTCCTCGGCTCTTTGACTAAAAAATGGATTTTTTCATTTTCTTCCTTATGAATATCTCCAATGTTCTATTGCACGAGAAAATGAGAGAGAGCGTGTCTGTTTTGGCACACTCTTTTCTCGTTGGGTTTCGGTGTAATAGGTTTTGGAGATAACCTCATAAGGCGAAATTGATTGAGAAATGGAGTGTGTCTTGATTTTTTTTCTGAAAACACTCTATTTATAAAGTTGTAAGTAATTGTTATTAAAACTAAAAAAAGGGGTGTTTTATGAGTTTCAAAAGAAAAATTATTTTGGCGGTTATGATTGCCGCAAGCATAATATGGGCTAACAGAGTAAGTCCGCAAACTGCTGAAAATTTAGCAATCAACTTTGTAGAAACCGAGCTTGGAGAACAAGCGAGAGAAAATATTCGCCTGCGACATACTGCAAGGCGAACGACAGAGCGACGGCTCGACGGGCGTTTTCCGCGCTCGCAAGATAGCGCGCAAGACGACGAAGAAATAACATTGCTTTACGTGTTCAATATAAACGAAGCCACAGACGGCGGTTTTGTAATAATTTCGGGCGACGACGCGGCAAGACCGATTTTAGGATTTTCACAAAACGGAAATTTTGACGAAAATAATTTGCCGCCCAATTTTAGATTTTGGCTGGACTTTCTGAAATCAGAGATTGCTTTCGCGCAAGAAAACGACATTGAACAAAGCGAAGAAATTCGCGAAGAATGGGATAGTTTTCTGCAGGGAAGCACACAACCGATTTTTTCAAATACCGTTTTGCCGCTAATCCGACAAAAATGGGATCAACGCGCACCTTTTAACGACTCAACGCCTTTGGATGGCTCTCAGCGTTCGATTACGGGATGCGTGGCGACGGCAATGGCGCAAATTATGGCGTTTCACCAACATCCTGCGCGCGGAACGGGGCAAAGTCAGGCATACAGAACAAGAACGCGAGGAATAAATGTGCCCGCCGTAAATTTTAATGTTGCTTACAGATGGAACGATATGCGCGATGTTTACACAAACCAGTTCGGACAAATAGCGGCGGGTATTACGGCTACGCAAAGAAGCGCTGTCGCACAACTTATGCGCCACGCGGGAGTAAGCGTGCAAATGGATTTCAGCGCCGCGGAAAGCGGTGCTTTTTCCGGCGATGTCCCGCTTGCGTTAGTTAATCATTTTGGCTATGACAGAGGTATTCAACGCCGTCGGCGAGAGCATTTTGACAATATATCTTGGGAAGCGATGTTGCGCGAACAAATAATGCTCGGCTTGCCTGTCTATTACGACGGAAGCGACTCTGCAGGCAACAGCGGACACGCGTTTATTCTGGACGGATTTAACAATAACGGGCAATTCCACTTTAACTGGGGTTGGGGTGGCAGCCACGACGGTTGGTTTGTGAGCACCGCGCTAAATCCGGGAACGGGCGGAGCGGGCGCGGGGGCGGGAAACTTCAGTTTTAATCAAGGCGTAATAATCAATATAATGCCCGACGATGGCGGAACGAGCAACTACGAATTTGCCGTATCGGGGCTCAGCGTAAACAAAACGTCCGTTTCTCATTATGAGCAATTTTTGGTTTCCGTCGAAGAATTGCTGGCAATGTCTGCTTTGGACACCTTTACCGGCGGACAGATGAACGTGGCATTAACGAACGAGCAAGATGAAATTGTGGCAGTTATCGGAAGTAATATGATTATGGACGGACAAACTTTTTCTTTGAACATTGCTTTTCCTATGGCATACGGTCATTTTTTCTCTAATTTTTCAATATCCGCTAATGTTCCATCGTTTGTTTCGGCGGGACAATATCGCCTGCGTTTGGTTATTCGTCCGACAGTCGGCGAATGGCAAATTGTAAATTTGGGAAATCCGAGTTTCATAAACTTTGAAGTATCGGCAAACGACGGCGGAGATGGCGGCTATGAATTTGAATTATCGGGATTTCGCACAAACAAAACATCTGTTTATCCCAACGAGCAATTTACCGTATCAATCGATACTATGCGTTTGATTTCTATGTGGCACGAATTTCCGGGCGGACATTGGAACGCGGCGATAATTAACGAACACGATGAAATAATAACCACGCTCGGACAAAATCGAGGCATAAACAGAGTAGAATACAGATGGTTTTTCCGCGAATTGTCTATAAATTGCGTTGTTCCCTCGACAGTTCCCGCAGGAAATTATGAATTGGCAATTATAACACGTCCCACCAACGGCGACTGGCGAATTGTGAGATTTGGCAATCCGAGTTTCATAGCCTTTGAAGTTCTGGGGGAAAATACGTCTATAAGAAACAATCGTCTCCACGACAGCAGATACGGTATTCTTTTGGAAAGCGCAATCGTTTCGGATTTGGCAAGAATTTCGGTGATTATTCCCGAACCTGCGCAGATAAACCTGCGAATTATGGATAATTTGGGCAACGTCGTATTTTCGGCGGATGGTGTAGGGGCGGGGGTTGCCCGCCCTGAAAACAGAACGAACGGCGATTTGGGCGGGCAGACCCCGCCCCTACACAACGCTATCGTTTGGAATTTAACCAACCTCGCAGGACGTTTCGTAGCCAACGGTACGTATTTGATAATAGTCGAAGCAACAGGTATCAGCGGCAGAAGATTTACCTATTCGTCGAGGATCGGCGTAAATCGGTAGAATTAACGCTTAAGGGCAAACGGTCGGCGAAGATAGTCGAACTGTTTGCCTTTATTTTCGGAGGCGGGTATAAAATTATCCGCCTTTTTTGTTTTGGCAGAATATATTTTCTCCTCAAAATAAAACGGAGGTTGATATGGGTTTCAAAAAAATCTTGATTTTGACGGTAATGTTTGCAGTAAACACAATATTCTCAGCGAGCGACGGCGACATCGTTTGGCAGAACAATTTCGGCGGGAACTACCGCGATTATTACAACGCCGCTATTGCAATAACCGACGGAATTGTTGCGGTAGGAGTAGCGCGGATGGGCTCGTTCGGCAGCGGCGACTGGGAGGGCTTTGCGGGAAGAGGCGGCGCAGACGCAATCATTGTCAGATACAACAACGCAGGACAAGTAATTTGGCGAAGAAATTTCGGCGGAAGCGGCAATGATGAATTTTACAGCGTTGTCGCAGTTGCAGACGGAATTGTTGCCGCAGGATACTCTGCGGTATCGTCTTTTGGAAACGGCGATTGGGAAGACGTCGAGGCAAAAGGCAACAGCCAGTTCTTTCCCGATCCGATTATTGTAAAATTTGACTATGACGGAGAAATCGTCTGGAAAAGAAATTTCATCGGGGCGGGATTTTACTCAATCATCGCCGTCGCCGACGGAATTGTTGTAGCCGCAGGCAGTGCCGTTATAAAACTCGATAACGACGGAGAAATTATTTGGCAAGAGCATTACAACATTTTTGTGCAGCCAAGTTTTTCTTCCGTAATCGCAGTTTCCGACGGCATTATTGCGGCAGGGGCTAACGTGGCGTTGCGGTGGGCTTTACAAGATACACAAAGAGAGCCGAGGCATTTGCCGTATGAGGCGCTTATTGTAAAATTCAGCAATGACGGCGAAATCCTTTGGCACAGAAATTTCGGGAAAATCGAGCAATGTTTCTTTAACTCGGTAGTTGCAGTTTCCGACGGCATAGTCGCCGTAGGGGTTGATATTTCCATAGGGGGCGAAGGCGCCGCAATAATAGTAAAATACAATAATGACGGCGATATTGTTTGGAACAGAAATTTCGGAGGAAGACACACCACATTTGAATCTGTTGCCGCGGTCGCCGACGGTGTTATTGTTGTAGGGTACGCCGCGGAATTGGCATTTAACATAAGCAACGATTGGTCGGGAGTTGTGGGCAAAGGCGACCTCGACGCAATTATTGTAAAATTTGACAACGACGGCAATGTCGTTTGGAAAAACAATTTCGGCGGAAAGGGGCACGATAGATATAATTATATCACGGCGGTAGCCGACGGCGTTATTGCCGTAGGAACTTCGACGGTAAACTCTTTTGGCAACGGCGATTGGACGGGCTTTGCGGCAAAGGGAAACCAAGACGTATTTGAAGACGCAATTATTGTAAAATACCGCTTTGAAAACGGCGGTGCGAATTCTATCAGAAACCCCGACAATAGAAACATCCAAACCTCCCGCCACGGAATTTTGCTGGAAAACGCCATTGTTTCGGATTTCGCGAAAATTTCGGTGATTACCCCCGAACAGGCAACGGCAAATCTGCGAATTTTGGACAATTTGGGCAATGTTGTGTTTTCGGCGGATGGTGTAGGGGCGGGGTTCGCCCGCCCTGAAAACAGAACGAACGGCGATTTGGGCGGGCAGACCCCGCCCCTACACAACGCCATCATCTGGAATTTAACCAACAACAACGGACGTTTCGTCGCCAACGGAGCCTATCTGATTATAGTCGAAGCAACAGGTATCAGCGGCAGAAGATTTACCTATTCCGCAAGAATTGGGGTAAACAGGTAATATTACCTCGACATCTCCGAAAGAAATCGCCTAATTTCGGCGATATGCTCGCCCAAATCCTCGCCTCGCAAAAATGGGTCGTTGTTATACGACTGCAAAATAGAATTCGCCAAATTGTCCAAAGCTCCCGAACTGTTGGCAAGGCGCTCAATATCCAGAGCTATGTTGCGAATGTTTTGTTCTCGGCTGTATTCGCCGCCTCGCAGAAAAATCTCTTCCGCTCGCTCCAAAAGTCCGTTTTCAAACTTTGGGAAATTGTTCGGAATTGCAAAACCGTCAAGGAAAGTTTGCCCGAATGTTTGGTCTAAATCGTATGGGATTATCCGAAATTTGTTGTCGCTTTTGCAGTTGTAAATGTAAAGATTTTTTATAATTCCGTCGTGATTGTTTATCGCCGAGCTTGTTAAAGAATACATAGCGGCGTTTTCTATGTCCAAAACAGCCTTTATCTTAGTCTCGTTTCCTTCGTCGAGCGCGGAAATCAGAATGTTTAAATCGCTGAAATTTATTGAACTTTCGGGAATTCGTCTGTCGAAACTCATTGCCGAATTTAGTCCGCCTCCGAACGTAAATCTTCCTCCGCTTCTTATTTCGTAGAGCGAATTTACCTCTATGTTTCGCCGCCGGAAAAACCGTTCGTCTATGTGCTCGCGGGAAAGATAAAGTCCTACAAAAACATTGTTTACGCTTAAGGCGACAAACTCCATTTTGGGGACGATAAAACCGTTTGCTTCAAAAATCATATTGGCGAAAATCTGCCTCAAATAGCTTCTGTCGATGTTGGAGGCGACAAAATGCCGCCGCTCGTCGTTGTCGTTGGTTATCACGTGAAAAGACGGTTTGGGGAAATATCGCGAAGAATGTCCGCGCCGCCGCATTCTGCCTGTCTGTTTTACGCCGTTTTGCGTTATGTTTATTGCGGCAAACTCGTTTACAAGCGCGTCTTTCATAAGAGCGTTAAAGTCGCTTTCGCGCATTTCTATGGCAACGTGCGGCAAGCCGAATAAAGTCGCGGGGCTTGTCTGATTACTAAGTTCCGAGCAGGAAAAAAGCAAAAATATCCCTGCGGCGAACAATAAAAATTTTAGTGTTTTCATTTTGCCCGCGCCTCTTACCAATGAACAAAAATCTCGGATATTACGCGTTGCCTTATTATTTGCGGGCGGCTCGACTCCTGATTGTTCGCCGTCATAATTAAATCCAGATTTGTGCGCCATTGTACGCGGTCGCGCCTGTCAAAACTCAGGTTTACTCCCTGCCGCGCCTGCCAATACGCGTTTTTAACGGCAAATTCGTCGTTGAAAAACGCAAATTCGTAAACGGGAGTTATTTTTCGCAGGTGATTTCTGTCGATACTTATCGGAAAACTTTGCTGAAAACGCAGTCCCCAAAAGCCGATATTTTCGTTTTCGTTGAACTCCAAAAACGCGTCGGGAGTCAAAGAATGCACTAAATATCCGTATCTTTCGGGATTTCTGCCCCAAATCGCCTCCACTTCAAAATTATTGACGTCGCCGCTGAATTCCATCCCGACATTACCGTAAAACGCGCTTTGCCTGTTGTGCGAGCCGTCTTTGTCCTCGTAATTATTGTACATTGCGGCGACCATAAACCTTTTTCTTTCGAGTTGCCTTGTGAGTAAGGTCAAATTGCCGAAAATTCTGTTTGAGCCGTCGCCCGAAAATCCGCCGATAAGCGTGTATGACGGGAAATTATAGCGGTATTGGATGGTAAAATCGCGGTCGAGCAGAAAAAAATCGCTCAAAATGTTGTTAAGCATAGATTTTTTTATGAATAATCGGTCGGTGCCGCTCTTAATTTCTTCCCACGAAAACATTTTTTTCATAAATCCCAAACGGGCGTTGGAGTTGTCGAAATCGTAGCGGATAAACAGTTTTTGCAAGTTTACGTCGGTAAAACGCCAATCGTATTCCAAGTCGAATTCCAAACGGACGTTGTCGGCGGGAAAAACCACCAACTCGGTTTCGACCGTGGCTATTCGGTTGAGGCGACTGTCGTTTATTTCTCTGTCGCCAAGCCCGCCGATTGCCCGAAAATCTATGCCGACATTCGCTTTTCCGCCAAATCTTACTCGGTCTTCTCTGCTTCTTCGCCTGCTTTGCTCTTGGTCTTGCGCAACAACCATCGAAAAAAACAAAAGCGCGATTATTAAAATTTTTTGTTTCATAATTCTCGAAAATAATAAATACTGCGGTTCAAAAGCGAATATTTCTGTAAAATTTCGATTATTGATTTCGCGCAATAATTATTTTACCTCGGAAATAAACGGAAAAATGTCTTTGTTGCGGGAGATTTTGCTATTAAAAAATCGCTTGAAACCGAATTGCGGAATTTTGAAAATTCTACTCTTGAAAATTGCAGAAATTTTGCATTTCAAAACCGTTTCGACATAAAATTTATACTGAAAAGCGCCGCCGCCATTGATTTTTTGAGAGCTATTTCGCAAAATTATTCGGTTTTGGAAATCGCCGAGCAAAAAATCCAAGACTACAACACGCTTTATTTCGACACTCCCGACCTGCGTTGCTTTAATATGCACAAAAACGGCTGGGGAAACCGCTATAAATTTCGCACTCGCCAATATTTGAGCAACCAAAAAATTTACAACGAAATCAAGAAAAAACTAAACAACGGCAAAACGCTTAAATTTCGCAAAATCCGCGAAGATTTTTCAGAAAACTTTGACGAGGAATTTGAAAACTTAGCAAAAATAAACGGTTTTTCCTGCGAAAATTTGTCGCCGTCGCTCGCGGTAGAATTCAGCAGAATTACTCTTTTAAACAAAAATTTCCCCGAAAGATTAACGCTCGATTTCGGGCTTAAATACGGGTTTTCAGACAAAAAAATCACTTTTCCCGATACGGTAATAGTCGAAATAAAGCGCGAAAGAAACTCTTCCAGAACTTTTTCTCAAAATTATTTGCGCTCAAAAAACATAGAGCCAAGCGGATTTTCAAAATACTGCGTCGGAATTTGCCTTACGAAAGAAGACGTTAAGAAAAATTTGTTTTTGCCGAAAATCCGAAAATTACTCATAGAAAACGAAAGAAAGGAAGATATATGACGTTTGCTTTTACTCCGCAAGATATGGAGTTTTTGTTGAATTTTGCTTTTAGATTTGCCGTGAATTTGGTTTTTGCCTACATTTTGATTTGCATAATTTACGCCAAAGAGCACCGAATAAAAGAATATTCGTTCAACTTTTTCATATCGAATATTTTGATTTTTGTGCTGACTTCTCTTATGGTTAGCGTAAGAATACGAACAGGTTTTGCATTGGGACTTTTCGCGATTTTGTCGATTTTGCGCTTTAGAACAGAGCAAATTCAGGTGCGCGAAATGACTTTTTTGTTTTCGGCGATAATTTTGGGCGTAATAAATTCGCTTGCCACTGCGGATTTGCCGATTTTAACGCTTTTGATTGCCAACGTTTTGGTTTGTACGGGAATTTATCTTTGCGAAAAAGCGTTTATTCGCGGAAACACAGCAATAACAATGATAGTTTACGACAACACCGCTCTTTTGGCAAACGAGAAAAAAGCAGAACTTTACGCCGACCTAAAATCCCGCTTCGGCTACGAAGTTATCAAAGTCGTGATAGAAAAAGTCAATTTCCTAACCGATTCCGCCGAGCTGAGGGTGATTTATAGGAAGAGGTAGGAATTTAGTTGTGTGATATGGCAATGTATTGTGTAAGGGCGGGTTTCAAACCCGCCCTTACATTATGGAATCACCGATTTGGGCGTATGCAATACGCCCCTACAATCTCTCCCAACCCAACGCCGCCGCGCCTAAAACTGCCGCATTTGCTTCGGGAAGTTTTGACTTCTCCACTTCAAATGTGTCGCGCATTGCTTCCAAGCACATTTCGCGAGCGTATATGGTTGCGGGTTTAATTAAAATATCGCCTGCGTTTGCCAAGCCGCCGAACAAAAATATTTTTTGCGGGCTCGAAAAAGCGATGGTGTTGGCAATCATTTTTCCCAGATATTTTGCTGTGGTGTCGAATGCTTCAAGCGCAACTTTGTCGCCTTTTGCCGCCGCTTCCGAAATGTGTTTTGATGTTAATTCGTCGTAAGAATATTGTCTCAAAATCGACTGTTCGTCCATATCCATAATAGCAAGCAGTTCAAAGGCAGTTCTGCAAATTCCCGTCGCCGAAACGTATGGCTCCGCGCAACCCAATTGTCCGCAACCGCATTTGCGCCCGTTCGGCACCAATCCGATGTGTCCGAGTTCGCCCGCAAATCCCGAATATCCGTAAAGCACTTTTCCGTTTATGTAAATTCCGCTGCCGAGCCCCGTTCCCAAAGTCAATACTACAAAATCGTCGATATCTTTTGCACCGCCGAAGAGTTTTTCGCCGATAGCCGCCGCGTTTGCGTCGTTTGTGACTGCGCATTCCACGCCTAAACTTTCCTTGAATTTTTCACCGAGCGGAACAATTCCTTTCCACGCAAGGTTTACGGCGTGTTCAATAGTTCCTTTGTAAAAATTTGCGTCGGGCGCGCCTATTCCCACGCCGACAAGATTTGCACCCGATTTTTGCACCAATTCCTTAATTAAATTTGTGCTCGTCTTTACAAATTCGCCGAAATCGGGATAATCCGCCGTTTTAAGCGCCCCCTCGGCGATAATCTTCCCACTCTTTTCGACAAGCCCGATAACGATATTCGTCCCGCCGATGTCCATTCCTGCTACTACGTTTGTCATTTTTTACGCTCCTTTATTTTTTAAGATTTCAAATTTCTTCAACAATTTCCCCACCGACGCCACTCCAAGCCCTACCACTGTCCAGTAATCGCCGTTGATTTTTTCAACGAAATATTTGCCGTCTTCTTGAATGCCATAACTGCCCGCTTTGTCGGCGTAATTGGCGCGGTCGAGGTAGTTTTCGAGTTCTTCATCGTCGATTTCTCTGAAAAAAACCTCGGTTTTGTCTAAAATTACCTCGTTAAAATTGCGGTTTTTGCAGACCAAATTTATTGCGGTATAAACGAAATGGCTTCTTCCCGAAAGCATTTTCAGCATTTTTTTTGCGTCTTCGCGGTCTTTGGGTTTTCCTAATATTTTGCCGTCGATTACAACTATTGTGTCTGCAGAAAGAACGGGATTGTCGGGGTATTTTTCGCTTATCGGGCGCGCTTTTTCTTGAGCGAGCGCAATTATTTCGCTTTCAACGTCGCCGCCCGTAAAAAACCTGTGTTCATCGCCGATGTCGGCGGCTTCTACCGTGAAATCTATGCCGAAATCCGCGATAATTTCTCGACGGCGCGGGGATTTTGAGGCAAGGGTTAGACTTGCGTTGCTTTTGGTGCTGTTTGAATACAATTCTATTGAATTTGACATTCTTTGCTCTCCTTTTCAGGTGAAAATATTATTTGCCGTAAAGAAAAAGGGCGAGAAAAAAGTTTCTCGCCCTTGTAAAATTCGATAAAATACGAATTTCCTACCTATTTACCCCAATTCGAGCCGAATAGGTAAATCTTCGACCGCTGATACCTGTTGCTTCGACAATTATTAAATACGCACCATTGGCAACATATCTGCCTGAGGGGTTGGTTAAATCCCAGACGATGGCGTTTTGTAGGGGCGGGGTCTGCCCGCCCAAATCGCCGTTCGTTCTGTTTTCAGGGCGGGCAAACCCCGCCCCTCCGTTATCTGTCGTGAACACAACATTCCCCAACACATCCAAAATTCGCAAATTCACCGTTGCCTGTTCGGGGGTGATTACGTTGATTTTCGCCACGTCGGACACGGGGTTTTCGGCGACAATTATGCCGTATCTGACGTCGGTGGGCTGGCGGCGGCGAATTGAGGTCGCTTGATTGCCTATGTGAAAATTATCCAAGTCGATTTGCGTGTTATCCAAACCTTTGATGTCGTCCATCCTCTCTATACGATTGCCTTCGACTTTCAATTCTTTAAGCGCTGTGTTATTTGACAAGTCAAGTTCGCTTATCAAATTGCCGCTGACATCAAGATGTATCAAATTAACATTACTCGACAAATCGAGTTC
>WRAZ01000040.1 GCA_009779925.1 Chitinivibrionia bacterium | reverse complement strand
TTTCAAATTACCTAAAAAACCTTCTTGAGCAAGGTCTCTTACAACATATTCTATTCCTTCCATACCGTCCTCCTCTGATATTATCTTTTTTAATGTCGCGCCGTTTATAGAGCCCATAACGTGAATCCAATAAGCCGCGGCTTCGTCGTTTTTGTGCAAATTCCACGCGCTTTTTATCTCTTTGCTCAAAAGACACATAAACGCAGAATATGCGGCATTGTGATACGGAACGGTTTCTTTGCGCTTGGGTTTAGCGGATTCTTGTTCGGTTTTCTGCATTTTTTCTGCTTTCTGTTTTGTTTTCAAATCTATTTTTCGGTTTTCTGACGATAAAATAATATTTGGGCAGAATGGTGAGCGGGGTTATTTTGATTGTGGCGGTGGTTAGCAGCAAGTTGTTATAAATACAGATATTTTGATATCTGCTTTTAATAAAAAATGCAAAAAATGGAACATAATTGTTATAAAATCGAATTTCGCGGATTTTTTCTTGACAAGGGCGCGGGATATTTCGTAAATTAGTATCGGAATTTAATCAACCTTTTATTAAGTGAGGATAGTTTTTATGGACATTGTTATTCGCAAAGACGCAGAAGCCGCCGCTGAATTTGTGGCGAAATTGTTGGTAAAAGAAGTATGCAAAAAACCCGCTTTAACGCTTGGTTTGGCAACGGGACGGACGATGGAAAGTGTTTATGACAAAATTGTAGCAATGCACAAAGACGGAAAAGTTGATTTTTCAAAATGCTCGTCTTTCAACTTGGACGAATATATCGGACTTGCCCCCGAAGACGAAAATTCGTATCGTTCGTATATGAACAAATTTTTGTTTGACCGCGTAAATATCGACAAAAGCAAAACCAACGTCCCGAACGGATTGGCTGCCGACCCATACGCGGAATGCAAAAGATACGAAGACGCGATTAACGCGTCGGGCGGAATTGATTTTCAACTCTTGGGCATAGGAATGTCGGGACATATCGGTTTCAACGAGCCAATGTCATCGCTCAGTTCGCTTACAAGCGTAAAAGCGCTTACAAAGGCGACAATCGATGTAAACTCAAAACTTTTCCCAAAACCCGAAATGATGCCTACGCTTGCTATTACAATGGGCGTAAAAACAATTTTGAACACGAAAAAAACAGTTTTGATGGCAACAGGCGAAAGCAAAGCGGACATTATCGCAAAAGCGGTAGAAGGACCGATGTGCGCGGCGGTTACGGCTTCGGCGCTTCAAATGCACGAAAACTGCATAGTTGTTGTCGATGAAGCAGCTGCGAAAAACTTCAAAATGCGCGATTGGTACGACTGGGTTTTCGCAAAAGAGCCGCAGTGGGCTGAATACAGATGATATTAGTTTGTTTTCAATAAAGAAAGGGAGCGGTAAAATGCTCCCTTTTTAATTTGCTAAGCGATAATTTTCTGCATTTTAAGCAATTAACGTATAACCGTTTTTTAACTTCCACCCATAATACAAGTCGGAAATCACTCCCATAAGCATTACAGCCGCCGCAAAAGCAAAACCACCCACAATTGCATTTATCATTTTTTACCGCCTTTCTTTTCGGAACGTTCTCCGATAATTATTAAACCGATACAAGTAAAACCGGTTGCTAAAATTGCGCCCGCCAAAATTGCAGGAACTCTAACATCTGATACTGCGCTATACATTTCAACAAGCACCGAACCTGTAATAATGTATTTCGCTCCATCAAAAAACAAATCAGCTACTTTATCTTTCTGCTTTTCACTAAACCTGAACATAAAATCTTCCTTTCTATATTAAAATACCTTTTTTGCTTCTTTTCGTGCAAGGGAAATTTATTTTTTTTGCTCAAAATATCTAAAAGTCAGTTATTTATTTAAGGACTGACATTTTCCCCGCATTACCATTCGCCAAATATTATTTTCTCGCTACCATATACCGAAATTGCGGAGATTTTCACTCCGCATTTCGTCTGTCATCAATTAGGTATAACTGCCCTTTGGGTTGTTCTGCCGTCCTATTTGATGACTAAAACGATAGGCATATTTCGGTATATGGTAAAACTCAATATGGGCAGAACAGCCGTTTTAGGTTTTTACCGCAGGCAAATTCTCTCCGTAATTGATTACTAACAAAATTAAAAAAGGAGTGATGGGCGTGCCATTTTCAAAATTAAAAGTTGCGGCGGGTGTCGTTTTGTTGTCGATTTGCGTTTGTTTTGCGAGCAGTTTTTGTATGAATTGCGGAACTCAATTATTAACGGGAGCAAATTTTTGCGGTCAGTGCGGAACTGTGGTCGGCGGAGTTGCGGAGACGGGTATTCCTGTTGAAATTCAGAATATTCAAGCAACGCCGATTGTTGCGCCAAAAACTGAAACTCAAAAACCTCGCTTCGCATTTGGAGCAGAAACAGAATATTCTTTCGGGCTCGGTGATTACGGAATAAGCACTTTCGGAATAAATCTTCTTGGAGGTGCAAGAATAAATCAGCATTTTTCTCTCCTTTTTGGCTCAGGCTGGCATCCGCTGAGTGTAGCAAAGACAAATGGTATTACGTATAATTCTTGGTTTGAAGACAAAAGATTAAGCGTTATTCAAGAAGTGCTCAAAGACGGTTGGGATAGAAAAGATATTTTATACCAAGGAGCGTCATCTGTCATACCGATATTTTTAAGACCAAGAATTTATTTTTTAAGAAAAGACATATCTCCAATCCTTGATACCGACATCGGCTTAGGAATTGTTATTTTAAGCCGCCTTAAATCAGACGGAAATGTGTGGTGGGGACACGCCCATCCAACTTTTTATTTTAACCCGTCATTTGGCGTTGATTTCGGCGGTTTTAATGTATCTTTCGGATATAAATTATGGATAGCGGAATATGAAAGATTACTTACAGAAACAGAACGCATTTGGCAACTTGGAAGATGGGTAGAAAGAATAGAAAACACAGGTACGGTAAGAAGACCAAACCACGGACTTTCATTGAAATTAGGATGGACGCTTTAATTAAAACTATGTAGGGGCAGGTTTTAAACCTGCCCTTATTTATTATTACCCCAAACAATAATTCCCCGCCTTTTCCGTTTTCTTGCTATTTCGTCGTGGCATTTAGTATTTTACTTCAGAAGTTTTTGGAGGATAAATGACAAAAGCGGAGAAATACGATTATTGGCTCGACATTGCCGAATACGATTTGACTACCGCCGCCGCGTTATATAAAATGGAGCGTTGGTTATACGTTGTTTTTATGTGTCAGCAGTCAATAGAAAAAATTGTTAAGGGACTATATGTTTCTTATCTTGACGATTATTTTCCGAGAATTCACGATATAAATAATTTACTGAAAAGATTTGAAGACAAACTGCCTGAACAGATTTCACAAGAAAGAAAAATGTTTTTTGCTCGCTTGAGCGCATTTTACTTAGAAAACAGATACCCTGAATACAAAGCAAAATTGAGTGCGCAAACAAATAGACACGACGCGTTGGAAATGTTAAACAAAACAGAGGAGGCGTTCAAATGGTTAAAGACATTGAAACCGTTATGAAATACTCAAACGAGTATATTAACGATGTTGCCAAGAAAATTCCGATAGACAAGGTGTATTTATACGGCTCTTACGCAAACGGGACACAAAAAGAAGGCAGCGATGTCGATATTTGCTTTTTTTCTTCTTATTTTGAAAACAAACGCAAATGGGACATTGTCGCGGAACTTTTCTATCTCAAAATTAAATACGACGGCTATATTTTAATAGAACCGAACGCTTTTCCTTTATCGGAAATAAACAACAGCAACCCGTTTGTAGAAAATGTTTTACGCAACGGAAAAGAAATTTTTCCAAAAATTCATAGAGAGCAAAATTAGTTCGCAGATTTTTTTACGTATTCAGCGTATTGCCATACGCCTTCTTACCTTATTCCCCTCACCCCAAACAATAATTCCCCGCCACCTGCGCCACAACGCCGTCCAACTCCAAATCAAAAAGCATTTCCGAGAGTTCGCTTAGGTCTATTCCGCTTTTTTGCGACAAGGTTTCTAAACTTGTTGGTGTTTTGCTTAAAAATGAAAGCAAATTTTGCTCCGATTGCGAACAGGTTTTGACAGGCGGCTTTGCGGCGGGCGATTTAGGCTGAATATCGAAAATGCTGAGTTGCTCAACCTCTTGCGTGCCGTTCAGATACGAAATTATTCCGTTTATTTTAAGCGCGGGACTAATGTCTTTTTTTAGGAGAAGTTTGTTGCTTCCCTCGTATTTTTCGTCGCTTCGATACCCGAGAGCAACCAATACTTTTCTGCCTTGTTGAAGCGCAAATTCCGCCGTTCTTAATGCGCCGCTTTTTTCGGGGGCGGAAATAACGATTGTGCATTCCGACAAACCCGAAATTATGCGGTTTCGTAAAACAAAATTCGGGGCAAACGCCAATTTACCGGGGACTTGTTCGGTAATAACCGCGCCGCCGTTGTCTATTATTTTATTCGCGAGATTTACGTTTGAAGCGGGCGTTATTTCGTTTATTCCCGTTGCCATAACGGCGATGGTTTTACCTTTTACGTTCAAAGCGGAATTGTGCGCAACGGTATCTACTCCCCTTGCAAGACCGCTGACAATTACAAATCCTGCTTGCGCCAAACCTGTGGAAATTTCGAGAGTATCCGCTTCTCCGTTGGCGTTGGGCTCTCTTGTTCCGACGATTGCCACTCCCCTTTCGGACAGGATTTCGGCGTTGCCTTTGCAATACAAAATAAGCGGCGCTTGGTTTATTTTTTTTAGAAGCGCGGGATATTTTTCGTCGGCAATGCTCAAAACTTTAACGTTTTCTCTTTCGCAAAAACCGATAATTCTTTCTGCTGATTTCAGGCAATTATCTTTAATTTTTGCAAAATCAATATCGTTTTTCATACGAGAAAAATCTTTTTTACTTATTTTTTGCTCAAAAATATTTTCGGGCGTGCCAAAAGTTTGCAACAATTTATGCTTTGAAGCAAGTCCGATTCCCTCAACAAGAGACAGCGCAATCCAGTAAATCATATTTTCTCTCTGCCTAAATCACATTATCAATAAAATACTGCTGGCTCGACATTCCTGTTTCCGTCGATTTTTCGTATTTGCCTTTGGAACTCAAAAAACTTGCTTTTTCGGTATCGGCGAGGAGAATATCGAGCATTTTGCATACTTTTTGGCGGATATTTTCGTCAATTATAGGCGTTGCTATTTCTATTCGGCGACACATATTTCTTGTCATCAAATCGGCGCTTGAAATATAAATCTGCGGGTTTTCTTCGCCGAAACAATATATGCGGCTGTGCTCCAAAAAACGACCTATTATGCTCTTTACTTCTATGTTTTCGGTTTTTTCCGCAACTTTCGGTAAAAGACAGCAAATTCCGCGAACTATAAGCTGAACTTTTACCCCCGCCTGCGACGCGCGAACAAACGCGTTTATAAAGTCGTTGTCGGTTAAACTGTTAATTTTGCAGATAATTTTTGCAGGTTTGCCTGCCTGCGCAAGACTTATTTGCTCTTCGATTTTTTGCAAAAACGCAGGCTTAAAAGCGAGCGGCGCCACAAGAAGTTTTTCGCATTCAAAATTCACGTCGCCCATAGACATTTTGCGGAAAAATTGCGACGCGTCCAAGCCGATTTCTTTGTTGGCGGTTATTATGTTCAGGTCGGTGTAAAGTTTTGCGGTGCTTTCGTTGTAATTTCCCGTCCCAAAATGCGTTATGTAAGAAATTTCTTCGCCTTCTTTAAGGACAATGAGCATTATTTTTGCGTGAACTTTGTAGTTTCCTATGCCGTAAAGCACCGTGCAACCCGCCTCTTTCAGCACTCCCGTCAAATGCAGGTTGTTTTCTTCGTCGAAACGGGCGGTAAGTTCTATTACAACCGTAATTTCCTTGCCGTTTCTGCGAGCGCGACGAAGCGCCTCTATAATCCGCGACTGCTTTTCCACGCGATAAAGCGTTATTTTTATGCTTGCCACGCGCCTGTCCGTGCTTGCGTCGTCGAGCATATCCAAAAAAGTTTCTACGCTGTCGAACGGATAAAACAAAAACAAATCGTTTGCCAGCACGCTGTTTATAACCGAATCGGGTCTTACAAGAGGAACGGAGCGCCCGTGCAGAGGCTTATATTTAAGCGCGGCGGCGCGGTCTTGCGGCATATATTTCTCTATTGAAAACATAAATTTGTAATCAAAAAAATACCTTATATTGAAGCAATTATAAGGCTCAATACTAAGATTTTTGCACAAAAAACTCTTTATTTTTTCGCACTCGCCGCTAAATTCGAGCCGCACCGACGGCAAAGTCGAGCGCAAACTCACTTTTCCCTTTACAAGTTTGGAAAATTCGTATTCGGACTCAAAATCCGTGCTGAACATTTCGGTGTCCAAGTCGGCGTTGCGCGTTAATCTGACCAACGATTTTCCCAATACCTTGTATTTGGAAAACACGCTGTCCGCAAAATAATAGACCAAGTCTTCGCTCGTCATTACTTTGACTCTGGCGGCGGTTTCGTGCGAAATTAAACGCTCGCCTCTGTCGGGAATGGGAAGAATGCCGAAAAAAGTTTTGCCGTCGTATTCCATAAGCAAAACAACGTACATTCTAAGGTTTTCGAGGTGAATAAGCGGATGTTTATTATCCAAAACTATAGGATTAAGCAAAGGCAAAAGCGTATTTTGGAAATATTTCTCGAAGCGACTGTCGATTTTTTCGTCGTAAAAGCGCGCATTTGCAACCGCTATTCCTTCTTTTTTGAGTTCCGCCAAAACCTTTTTAGCGATTTTCATTCGCAAAGCGTAAAGTTTTTTAACATATTCGTAAATCCCGATTAACTGTTCTTTCGGGTTTAGTCCAGTTTTGTACTCCAACGCCTTTGGGTCGTCCTGCAACTGGTTAAACAGACTGCCGACGCGCACCATAAAAAACTCGTCCAAATTGCTGGAAAATATAGAAAGAAACTTGCATTTTTCCAAGAGCGGATTGTCGTCGCTTGCCGCTTCCATAAGCACCCGTTCGTTAAATTTAAGCCACGAATATTCGCGGTTTACAAAAGCGCCTTTAATAAATTTATTCATAAATTCCTACCTGCACCTGCGTTTCTTTTTTTTATTGTTTTTACACTAACTTCGTTAATTTTCACTTGTTTTCTCGTTCTTTAATCGCCAAGCGATATACCCACGTCTTTTGCCGTTTTAACCAAATCGTCGCTCGCGGCAATGCTTTTGGTTTCTCCTGCAATATCGGACAATTTGTTGTGTTTAACTTTTTGCCCGTCCATCGCAACTGCTACCCCGTATTTTTTTGCTTCGACCAATCTTGCGGCGTAAGCGCCCATTTGAGTGCAGATTACACGGTCGTAAGCGCAAGGATTTCCGCCTCTTTGGGTATATCCGGGCACCATAACGCGCGTTTCTGCGCCCAAACTTTCTTCTATTGCTTTTGCAATGCGGTTTGAAGCGGTAGTTTCGCCTGTTTGCGCGCGCTTTTCGTAGCGGTCTTTTTTTGGAAGCGCCGCCTCTTCTTCGGAGATAACCCCCTCCGCCGCGGCAATTATGCAGTAGCCTTTTTCGTTATTTGCTTTTTGCGCCGCTTTAATTACGCTTTCAATTTTATAAGGAATTTCGGGAATAAGTATGATGTCCGCGCCGCCCGCAATTCCCGAATATAATGCAAGCCATCCGACCTTGTTTCCCATAATTTCCACAACAAACGTGCGCCCGTGGCTCGCCGCCGTAGTGCGTATTCTGTCGATACACTCGGTTGCAACATCTACCGCCGAATGAAAGCCGAAAGTCATATCCGTGCCGAAAATATCATTGTCTATGGTTTTGGGTAAAGTTATTATATTAAGCCCCGCGCTCGACAAAAGCCCCGCGGTTTTATGAGTTCCTTGTCCGCCCAAAACAATCAGGCAGTCCAAGCCCATTTTGCTGTAATTTTCTTTCATAAAAGCGACTTTTTCTTGTCCTTCGGGAGCAACAAGTTTTTTGTACGGTTGGCGCGAAGTTCCCAAAATCGTTCCGCCGAGATTAAGGATGCCGTCAAATTCTTCGTGATGAACTTCTCTGTATTCGCGATTGATAAGCCCCGCAAAACCGTCGGTTATCCCATAAATTTTCACTTTAGGGTCTATGGCGGTCATCGCTTTCACAAATCCGTACATAATAGCGTTAAGTCCCGCGCAATCTCCGCCGCTTGTCAATATTCCGATATTCATTTATCCTCCCGCCTCACTTTCTTGCATATAAAATACTATAAGTTTTTTGCAAGATGTGAAAATTCTGTTAAAGTTTTTGCCTAAAATAATTTATTTTACACCGATTTTTCATAAATTTCGCTTGTATTTTGCAAGTTTCCACGCATCCTCCATCGCCGCCATCAAACTATTCTCGCTCGCAAGTCCTTTTCCCGCTATATCAAACGCTGTTCCGTGTCCGACGCTTGTGCGAATTATCGGCAAACCGACCGTGATATTTACGCCGGCTTCAAAATCGCGGGATTTCAGCGCGACAAAGCCGTGGTCGTGCAACATTGCGACAATTCCGTCGTAGTCGCCCTTAAACGCCGAGGCAAAAACCGTGTCGGGAGGAAGCGCGCCGATTGCGTTTATTCCGTTAACTTTTGCCCACTCGACAGCGGGATTTATATGCAAAATTTCTTCATCGCCGAAAAGCCCGTTTTCGCCTGCGTGCGGATTAAGCCCCGCAACTGCAATTCGCGGATTTTTTATCCCGAACGATTTTAACGCGCCGTCCAAAAGTAGAATGTTTTGCTTGACTTTTTCCGTTGTAATTAAGTTTATCGCCTCTTTGAGCGAGCAATGGGTCGTGCAATGAACAACCGCAACATTTTCTACTTTAAACAGCATTGTGAAATTTTCAACGCCGCATTTTTCAGCCAAAATTTCGGTGTGCCCGGGATAATTATGTCCCGCCAAATGCAGCGCTTCTTTGTTGAGCGGGCAGGTGATTACTGCGCCGACTTTGCCGTTTTTTGCCAAATTTATCGCATAATCGAGATACCGAAAAGCCGCCTCGCCGCATTTTGCGCTGATTTTCCCGACTTCAAAATCGTCGCCGACAATTCCCAAATCAATGACGTTAATTTTTCCGTCTTGGTATTCTGCGGGATTTGCAACTGCGATAATTTCAGGGGAATTTATTTTAAGAAGCTTTTTATAAAACTCCAAAACGCCTTTTTCGCCGATGACCAAGCACTTGAATTTATCAAAAAAATCAACGCGCGAAAATGCTTTTAGAATTACTTCCGCTCCGATGCCCGCGGGGTCGCCGAGAGTTATTGCCAAAGTTGGTTTCATTTTTTCTCCGATTTTACAAAATCCCGAACAAAAATACTAAATGCGCAAACATAAAGTCTTGTCATTAAACTAAATTTAGGCAAAAACCACCAAACAACTTGCGCTAAACAAAGACAATTTATTATTTTTGCGATACAAAAAACACAATAAAACGGAATAAATTTTATGAGTAATATTTTCACAGACCGAAACACAGGGCAATTCAGCGCTATAAATTTTGTATTGATAATTACTTTGGCAATTCACGCGATTGTCCTTCTTGCGCCGCAAATCGGGATGTATATTATGGCTTACGGGGGCTTGCGACCGAGCGCCGTTATCGAGGGGCAGGTTTGGCGCTTGCTTACTTACGCGTTTTTGCATTCTACGCATAATTTTTTCCACATTGCATTTAATATGCTCGGACTTTGGATGTTCGGAAAAGAAATCGAATATATGTGGGGAAGCCGCAGATTTTTTGAATTTTACTTTTTTTCCGCGATTTTTGCGGGAGTATTCTCGCTTTTGATGCTGTTTTTTGCCCCAAACTCCCTTGTAATAGGAGCTTCGGGAGCGATTATGGCTATTTTGGTGGTTTACGCTTATTATTTTCCGAACCGCCAGCTTCTTTTCTTCTTTGTTTTCCCGATGAAAGTGAGAACCGCCGTGATAATCTATGCGGTAATTTCGGTTTTAGGCTCGGGAAGCAACGTCGGAGGAGTTGCGCACATTACGCACTTGGGCGGACTTATCGCAGGATTTATATGGATACATATCGGCGACAGATTTGACCTCATTGTGCGAAATATCGGAGCGTTTTTTCAGAATGCCTCCACAAAAAGAGAAAGAGTGCAATACACATTCCGAAGCGAAACGCCATCCCAAAAGGTAAACTCGGGGCGCGCCGAAACAGTGGATAAAATCTTGGACAAAATAAACGAACACGGAATTCATTCGCTTACCCCGTCCGAAAGAAAAATCCTGCAAAACGCTTCGGCGGATTATAGGAATAATAGGTGAGAACGCGGTAGGGGCAGGTTTGAAACCTGCCCTTACATTAACAGTTTACAACCTCTCGAACCTAACAGGAATTGTTATCCACACGGCAACTAATTGCTCGCCTATTTTTGCGGGGGTAAACTCCATTTGCAGACACGCGGCGACTGCCGCTTCCGCTGTGCCGAAACCCAAATCATTTTGCGCGATTGCCTGAACTACTCTGCCGTCTATATCAACCAAAACCCGTACTCGCACCGTTCCGCTTACGCCGCTTCTTCGGATTTCGTCGGTGATTTCGGGAAGCACTCGACGCCTGAATACGGGCGCTTGCGTTATACTTGCCGCGGGGACTATTCGCGAAGAAATATCGTCGGCTGTCGCGGTCAAGGTATCAACTTCGCCCTCTATTGTGTTGCCGAAACGTCCTACAACCGCGTTCGACATCGACCCGCCTGCGCCAAGTCCTGTGGAGAACACTTTTTCTAAGCCGAAAACGCGCCTTTGTTCGGTTTGGGGCGGCGGAGTTTCTTGAGGAATTTGAGCAGTTTCGTTTACTCGCACCCTTTCGCTCAAATCAATCGGTCTTGGCGGAGGAGGAGGCGGTGGCGGAGGAGTTTCTTCTCGCTGTTCTATAGAAAAAGTTGTTCTTATTGTTGTTATTCTTTCTTGTATCGGCTCGGGCAAAACTTCAACCATCGAAAGCAGAAAAAGACAGAGCGAAAACGCGGATAAAACAATCACCAGCAACAAGAAAAAATTCCGCGTTTCGTTGCCGCTTTTTGGCTGTGGAAAATATTCGTCCACTGATGTAGGGGCGAGTGTAAGGGCGGGTTTGAAACCCGCCCCTACGTTTTCGGGCAAGATAGCCTTTTTCTCATTCATATCTTATTGCTCCCTGTTCACCAAAATTTCAAAATCCTCAAATCCCGCCGCGTTAGACGTAAAACTCACCCTTTTTATTATGTTAAACGGCAAATTTTTGTCTGCTTCTATTATTATTCGATTTTCTATGCGCTCTTCGCGATTTTTCGACAAAACCTCGTATAATTCGGGAATTTTTAAGTCCGCGGCATTCGCAAAACTCGCGTTTCGCACCACAAAAATACCCTGAACGCGCACCTCGTTTTCGCTAATTTGCACCATTAACGTCGGAAGCGGCGTAGTCGTAATTTCGGAACGCGGAAGCGATATGTCGGGCTGTGTGTTAATAAAGTCTCCTTGCGCCGAAAAGTTTTGAATTAAAAATATAAGCAAAACCGTCATTACATCAATTAAAGATGTAAGTTGCGGCGAAGTTATTCCGCTGTCGCCCGATTCTTGGCGCGATTTTCCCAGAAGTGATTTTCTTTTCATATTTCGTCCGTTCCGTTTTCATCTGTTCCGTAGGGGCGTATGGCATACGCCCGTTGTTTGAACGGCATTTGCGTATTTGGGCGTATGCAATACGCCCCTACAATAGACTTGCATTTCATTGTTCCATCCCTAAAGTTGCGCTTGCAGGCGCGGACGAAAGACCTGTTTGCGAAAATCCGCTCGCTCTGCAAATGTCCATAATTCTGACTACCCAATCAAACAGTACGTCGTCGCGGACTGCAACTATTGCTTTGTCGGGGGCGTCGCTCGTTTCGCGGGCGGCAGTCAGCGCGCTTATTAAACGTTCGCGTTCAAAATCCTCTATCGACATTGAGTCCAAAACTTCGCTTCCAACCGTTAATAAAACGTAATTAACGTCTATTACAACAGTGGTGCGCAACACTATTTCTCCGCTCATATCCGAGTTTGCCGCGTCGGGCGGAAGGTAGAATTGATGCATTGCAATATTGCTGAAAACCGCCATCGAAACCAAAAACGGAATAAGAATGATGAACATATTCATCACGGGTTTTACGTCAACGTCGCAATTTTCCTCTATTTCGCTGTTTTGACCCCAGATGTGCCTTATTTTTTTCATTTCGCATTTTCCAAATAATTAAGGAAACGAGCCATTGCGTCGTCTATGCAGTTTATGAGTTTCTGCTTTTTGTTCGACAAAAATGTGTAGGCAAACATACACGGAACAGCCGCGACAAGTCCGAGCGCAGTCGTGTTCATAGCTATCGAAATCCCGCGGGAAAGAGCCGCCGCTTTTTCTGCCGCTTCGACCGAGGCAAGCGATGCAAACGACAACTGAAGCCCCTGAATTGTCCCCAAAAGTCCCAAAAGCGTAACGGCGTTTGCCGCAAAAACCAAGTAATTAAGTCGGGCGTAAACTCGCGGAATTTGCAAAATCGCGTCTTCTTCCACGCTTGCGCGAATTTGCTCAATCGACGCGCCTTTTTTGAATTTTGCCGCCGCGCCGCTCAGTAAAACAGAAAGCGGGTCTCTGTTTTTGCTTAATTTGCCAATGAGCGTTTCGTCGCCTGTTTCAATCGCTTTTGCCGCCGCCAAAGCAGTTTTTGCCTTTGCGCCTTTGCAAATAATATACATAAACACAAGTCTTTCGATAACGATTGCCACGGCAAACGCAAACACAAAAGAAATAATCCACATAAATCGACCGCCCTCATTGAAAAATACGGCGAAATCACTCAAATACTTTTCCACAAAATCTCCTTTTTTTTAATATTTCGCAGCAAAGATAATTTTTATCCGCCGCTTCCCGCTACTTTATTTGGGCAGATACTATTTTTTATCGAAATTATTTCGGACAAAACATATAATTGACGGGAGATTATATTATGATACGATACGACGCAGGCGAGGTCATTACCGCAATGGTTACCCCTTTCAAAAAGGATTTGAGCGTTGATTTTACTTCGCTCGAAAGATTAGTTGTCCACCTTATCAATAACGGCACCGATACAATTTTGGTGACAGGCACCACAGGTGAAAGCCCGACTTTAACGCACGAAGAAGAATTGGATATACTAAAATGCGTGAGGAGTGCGGCGAGCGGAAAAGCAAAAATTATGATGGGCGCAGGCTCTAATTCCACTATTACGGCGGTCGAATTTGCGCAAAACACAGAAAAAATCGGCGCCGACGCTCTGCTTTCGGTTGTCCCCTACTACAATAAGCCCAACCAAAAAGGGATTTTCGAGCATTTTTCCGCAATAGCAAAGGCAACTTCTCTCCCGATTATGCTTTACAATATCCCGGGAAGAACAGGCGTATCAATGAGCCCGAAAACTATTGCAGACTTGGCTAGAGCGCACAAAAACATTTTTGCCGTAAAACAAAGCGCGCCCGACATTGACCTGATTACCGAAATCGCCTACGACGTCCCCGACGACTTCGTAATTTATTCGGGCGACGATTCTATGACCCTGCCGATTTTGGCGGTCGGCGGAATGGGGGTCGTGAGCGTTGCCTCGCATTTAATCGGCAAAGATATTAAGCAAATGATTTCGGCGTTTAAGGCGGGAAATAACCAATTAGCAAAAGAACTCCACTTCAAAAACTACGATTTCTTTTCGGGAATTTTCACGCATCCAAATCCCATTCCGATAAAGGCGCTTCTCAAAGACGAGGGGATTATAGACTGCGATGAAGTTCGTCCGCCGCTCTTTAAACTCACCGACGAAGAAATCGCACAGCTGAAAATTGCAATTTCGGATAATATGTTGTGATGTGATTTGCTCCTAAAAACAAAAAACGCCGCAGATATTTTCTACGGCGTTTTTTTATTGTTTAATTTTTAAACTCAACTTACTCCACTCTCGTGTCTTCGATGAATTTGTTGATTTTCTTTTCTATCAGCCCTTTCAAAGTTGACAACACGTCGCGCAACTTGGAAGTTTCGGTTTTGGTATTTTTCGCCAAATCACCAACGTATTTTGCAACTACCGCAAAACCTTTACCTGCGTCGCCCGCTCTTGCCGCCTCAATACTTGCGTTAATAGACAGAATTGAGGTTTGTCTTGCAATATCTTCAATCGACTTCATCGCAGGAGCAAAGCCCGAAAGGTTTCCTTGGTTGTCGAACAAATCCGTAACAAGCGTCTTGAACTCGTCAACCGCGTCGTTTCGCTTTTCTTCGGATTTTTTCAGCCCCGAATGCAAATAATAGTGGCACGCTTGCGGTTTGGAAACGTTATTAGCCAAGGCAATCGCCATACTTCTGCACGAATTGTAGCCGCACGAAACACAATCGTAAATGTCGTCTTTACTGTATTTGTGCATCATTTCGTAGTACGGATAAAGTTCTTCGTCGGTAAAGTTAGTGCGAACATCGACATAAGCCGCCCTGTTAACATAATTACGATTATAAAGGTTCGGCTCCCAATATTTGTTTATAACATCAAGTATCTTACCTTGGATTTCGGAATCGTCTTCGGTGATATTTCCGCTTCTTTTTACCTGCGCCAAATATGCCATTCTCATCTCTTCCATACGCTTTGCAACTTGATTTTCAAGATAGTCCGCCGACGTATGTCTGTGGCTCGTTCCCGTTCCGCCGTTGCAACCGTGTTCGCAGTTAAGGCAGTCCACAAGAAGAGGATTATTTCCTTTTTCAATGTTTTCTTTCAGTTTATCAAGGTATGGGAAAACCGTGTGAACACCCTCGATTTTTCTGATTTTAGTTCTGAGGTCGCCGTTCCAGCGCAAAACGGTATCCATAAGTCCGCCGGGACTGCAGAACAAAACCGCTCTTTCTGCGGGCGGATTGTCGTAGTCGCTCTTTTGAAAATTGCTTAGAGAAATGTTTTTTGTTATCAAATGATTTTCAAATGTCCGATTTAACACGTTGTAAACAGAATATCCTGTCGCCACAAACTCACGTGATTTAGCCGCACACGGAGAAACCATAAGAATTTTATGATTTGAGTATTGCGGATAAAACGACTTTATCATTTTTATCGTATGAAGCATAGGACTATCCGCAGGTGCAAGATAAGGAATAAGTTCGGGACAATACAGTTCTATATAGTTTACAATAGCAGGACACGGCTGAGCAATAACGCATTTCGGATTATTCTTTTTAATATGCTCCAAATAAGATTTTACTGTTAATTCCGCGCCGAAACTCACATCGAAAATTGCCTCAACTCCCAGCGATTTAAGCCAAGTGTTAAATCTGAGATAATCGCCGTCGGGAAATGTGGAAGCAATCGCAGGCGCAACAAGAGCAATCATTTTTTCTCCTGCTTCGAGGTCGTCCATCCAATATTTATAATCATCAATAGGAATTCTTGCGCCCCAAGAACAAGCGTCCACACAATTACCGCATCCGATGCAGTAATTATGCTCTATCCCCATATATTCATTGTCGCCGTACTGACACATTTTTGAAGGACAAACGGCAATACACTGATGGCAAGACTTACACTTTTCCCTGTCTGTATAAAATACTTCGGTAAGTGCATTTCCACCTTTAACTTTTGGTTGACGGATGCGGCGAATTTCCGCAAAATGCTCATAATCAACTTGATTTGGACGATACTCCGGACCTCCCGGCGCTACTTTTTCGTTGTTGAGTTCGATACTGCTTTTACTCATTATGCTAACCTCTCGCACTATAAATGTAGAAAACTTTAAAGAAGACACAGAATAACTTTTCCAAAAATAATAATTAGCCAACACAAAAAACAAGCCGCAAACACAGTTAATTATGCGCCAAATCAAAAAGTGGCGGAGAAATCCCTAAAAACGAGCTACTTTTCGACTATTTCCGACAGTCCGCTCTCAGGATTTTCATTTTTTTTAAGCGAGAAGCCGTTTTTTGCTTGTTTTTTATCTGAATTTTATCTTAAAACTATCGATTTTCAGGAACACGCCTTCGAGCGAGCCGTTTATCAGTTTTTTGCTGAAACTCGGTTTTAATCCGAACGATTTTCTGAGCGTAGCGTCGCCGATATAAATAAACGCGGAAGTTCCGTTTGCTTTGTGTTTCAGGAAATTTCCGAATTCTTTGTAAATTTGTGCAACCTCTTCGGTTTCGCCGAGCCGAATACCGTAAGGCGGGTTCATAATTATTACGCCGTTTTCAAAACTTTCTTTTTCTTCAAAATCCATTACTCTCAGCGATACTTTTTGTCCGTTCGGAAGCATTGCCAAATTTTTCTGTGTGGCGCGAATGGCGTCCGGGTCTTTGTCGCTGCCGAAAATCAGTCCGCTCGGCAAATCTATAATTTTAGCGTCTTCTTCTTCTTTAATGCGTTCCCAAAGTTTTTCATCAAAGTCGGCAAATTCTGAAACCCGAATTTTTTGCGCAAAAATTGTGCGGGAACATTACAATAAAGCATTAAAATTTCCGCCAAAATTGTGCCGCTTCCGCACATCGGGTCCCAAATCGGCGTTTTTTTGTCCCATTCCGCCAAATTAACCATTGCCGCGGCAAGCGTTTCCTGCATCGGCGCCATTACCGACGACACGCGATACCCGCGTTTATGAAGCGCAAGTCCCGAAGTATCCACGCTGATTATCGCACGATTTCTGTAAATTCGCAAGTGAAAATGCACGTCGGGATTTTCGACGTCCACATTCGGTCGTCGTCCGTATTTTGCGACAAACCAGTCGGCAATCCCGTCTTTAAGACATTGCGAGGCGTAAAGCGAATGTTTAATATAACTGTCGCCCACAGAGGCGTTTATAGCAAATGTTTGGTTAATTTTCAGCAGTTTGTCCCATTCCACATTCATTGCCGTTTTTGTTAGGTATTTTGCGCTGTGGCAGTCAAAAGTTAAGATTGGCGCTAAAATGCGAATGCAAAGCCGCGAGCAATAATTTATTCTGTAAAGCGTTTCTTTATCGGCGTCAAACGCCACTCCTCTGTAGGACGGCGCAATATTTTTTGCGCCGAGTTGCTCTAATTCTTTCGCGCAAATTTCTTCGGTTTCACCCGCCGCCTGCGCGTAATATTTTCCAAATTTTTGGTATTCAAACATAGCTTATTTTGCCTTTTTCTAAATATTTACCACCGAAAATACGTTTCGCCACGCGCGGCATATAGTATTTTTACGGAAAACAAACGAATAAATAAAGAATTTTTAAGTAATGAACGAAAAAAACAGGGAGGCGACCGTCGCCAGTAAATTTATAGGTTTCGATAACCTCAAAGATTTAACATACGCCGTTTCCGACGGAAACGCTTGTCCGCACTGCGCAAACGCGTGTTCGCGTTCAATTATCCGCTTTTCAAACGGCACTGTTTTTATAACGGGAAATCGTTGCGAAAAAGGCGACGTTTCGACTGAGCTCAGCGACCGTAGCGACAACGACGTCAGGGCAAATAATGATTTGCCCCTACATAACGAAGCAAATTCCGTAGGAGCGAAACATCTTTCGCCCAAAAACAACACTGCCAAAGTCCCTGATATGATGCGCGAGCGCGAGGCAATGCTGTTCAAAAACTATAACAAGGAATTCCCCGCCCTGCCGCAAAAAGGAAGCATAGGCATTCCCGCGGTTTTGGATTTTTACGATTCGCTTCCGTTTTGGGGAACGCTTTTTGCCGCGCTCGGCTACAAAGTAGAACTTTCAAAAAGTTCGGCAAAAGTGTTCGAAAAAGGGCTTTCCACCGTTCCATCCGACACAATTTGCCTGCCTGCAAAAGTTGTTCACGGACACATAGCTCAGCTCAAAGAAAAAAAGGTCAATAAAATATTTTTCCCCGCAATTCACAAAAACTTAAAAACAAATCCGACTGCGGACGCGTCGTGGAGTTGCGCGGTTTTAATGGGCTACCCCGAAGTTATACGAATACAGGAAAAAAAGAACCTGAAAAAGATAGAATTTCTATCGCCCGCGTTCAAATGGACATCGCCAAAATTACGCAAAAAACAGATAATTTCGTTTTTGACGGACGACCTCAATGAAAAAAAAACGGACGCACTCGCCGCATTTTTGATTGCCGAGGAAAAATTTGAAGAATACCAAAAAAAGTTGCATAATCGCGGGCGCGAAATACTGCAAGACCTGAAAAAGAGCAAAAAATTCGGAGTTTTGCTTTCGGGAAGACCGTATCACGGCGACTCGTTCATAAATCACGGCGTAAGCGATATTTTCACGCAAAGAGGCGTTGCCGTTTTAATAAACGAGTGCTTTGATTTCGATAAAATCGAGGTATCTTCCACGCGAATTGACACCTACAACCCGTTCCACACCCGTATGATTGCCGCCGCAATTGCCGTTTCGCAAATCCCCGAATTAGAACTTGTGCAATTAGTAAGTTTCGGCTGCGGACACGACGCCGTTTTGACGGACGAATTAGAGCGAATTTTGCGCGAAAAATCCAAAAAAGCAATGCTTTCTCTAAAACTCGACGAGGGAGAAAACAAAGGACCGTTATCAATACGCATAACCTCGTTTGCAGAGACAATAAAAATCCGCCGAAAAGAGAAAACCGAGACCATAAAACAAGGTTTTTTATCGCCCTACAAAACAATTTACGGTAAAAAAGACCGCAGACGGACAATACTCATACCCAACCTTTCGCCGTCATTTTCTATACTTATGGAAGAAGCCTTGCGCGCTCAAAATTACGATACGCAAATTCTACCGATGGCAGACGACGAGGCGATTGATTTAGGCAAAAAATTTGTGCACAACGATATATGTTTTCCCGCGCAAGTAAATATCGGCGAACACCTGCGCTTTTTACACAACGAAAGCACGGATAAAAACCGCGAATACGCAGTAATGCTTGCAAAAAACTGCCAAGATTGCCGCGCGGGACACTACGCCGCCCTCGCCCGAAAAGCGCTCGACGCAAACGGTTTCGAGAACGTGCCGATTTTGACCACCGATTTTAACGACGTGCGTAATATTCACCCCGGTTTCAAGATAAATCAGACGAGATTTATGCTTTTTTCCGTAAAAGGAATGGCGCTTATAGACGCAATCGACGATATGACCCGCAAATGCCGTCCCTACGAAAAAGTTAAAGGGACTGCTGATAATTACAACCAAATTTGGTGCAGAAAAGTATGCCTAACACTTCGCCATCGCGGATATTTGGCGGCGTTAAAACAACTGAAAAACGCAATAAAAGCATTCAATTCCATAGAATGCGACCGAACAGTGCGAAAACCCAGAGTGGGAATTATCGGCGAAATTCTGATAAACTATCACGACTCAGGCAATTACGGAATAGTAGAATACCTCGAAGAACACGGAATGGAGGTCGTTCTGCCCGCGCTAATAGAATTTTGGCGACAAGACGCCGTAAATTTCCGCGTTATGAGCGACCGCGGACACTCGCGCTTCCCCGCGTGGCGAAAATTCCTCGGTTTTGCCTACGAAAAAGTGTTCGACGCCGCCATAAACCCAATAGAGAAAAAAATGCGGAGATTCAAATACTACGAACCGCATTCGGACATTTTTGAAATGGCGGAATACGCCAAAGAAATAAGCGACATAGCTTTCCGCACGGGCGAAGGTTGGCTAATCCCGGGCGAGATAATCTCGTGGATAAAAAAAGGAATAAATTCGCATCTTATAGTTCAGCCGTTCGGCTGTCTCCCCAACCACATAACAGGTCGCGGCGTTGCCAATGCCATAAAAGAAAAATACCCGGGCACAACCATACAATCGCTCGATTTCGACCCCGATACATCGCTTGCGAATATTCATAATCGAATGCAGATGATTATTTTGAATGCGAGGTAGGAGGGTAAATGGCGTATGTGCAAAATACGCCATTACCGTTTGTGATATTACCGATTCACGCCGATTCTCGCGGAATATAAATATCTTCGTCCGTTAATAGTTGTCGCTTCGGCAATGATTAGATATGTGCCATTGGCGACAAAACGTCCGTTGAAATTTTGCAAATCCCAGACAATTGCACCATCTGCCGTAAGGGCGGGTTTGAAACCCGCCCTTACATCGTCTGCCGAAAATACAACATTGCCCAAATTGTCAAAAATTGCTAAATTCACCGTTGCTTGTTCGGGGGTGATTACTGAAATTCTCGCGAAATCCGATACTACCGCGTTTTCAAGAATAATTCCGTATCTGCTATCGCGCGAGGTATTTTGGCGAATAAAACTTGGAAGAAACTCTTCCGTTCTTATAAAAAACTCCGTTGCTCCGATTTGGTAGTTTTCTGCAAGCATTCCCTCGGTTTCTATTCTCAGCAAATATAAA
>WRAZ01000039.1 GCA_009779925.1 Chitinivibrionia bacterium | reverse complement strand
TATGAGTTTTTATAAATAATTGTTCAACCCAAAAAGAGGAGGATTTATGAACAAAAAAGGTTTTACTTTGGTAGAGTTGATGGTGGTGATAGTTATCATCGGAGTTTTGGCGGCGGTGGCTGTGCCGAGAATGATGGCGGCGGCAGATAGAGCAAGAGCCGCGGAAGGTCCGCAGACATTGGGAGCAATTGCAAGAATGCAGAGAGCACATTTTGTGGAAGCGCAGAGTTTTATAGCAGCAAACCCAGCAAATGCTGCTGGAATAACCGCAGATGCCGATATTCCTAACTGGGTAGCGCTTGGATTTGACGGCGGCGCACCTATATCAAGATTTTTCAGATTTGGTGTAACAACCGTGGCTCCTGTTGCTCCTACAGGTACTCCTCCTACTGGTGGTAACCCTGCAATTTTTGTCGCCGCTGCTCGGTCACAAAATTTTAGTGCCGCTGGTCAAACGATGTGGATTAGAGGAACTGGTGTTAGCACTGAACACGACCAACGAGGACTTGTGGAGGGTAGCGAAGCTCTTGCTGGACTAATTCCAAGTTGGAATTCTAATGCTCAAGGAACCACAGAAGGTATAGTTCAAATCAGAAATGTACCAAATCCAGGAGCAATACCAACTTTTTAACAAGTACATCTTTGAGGAATTTACAACTTATTACAGAGCCGAGGAGTTTCTTCGGCTCTTTTTTTGTTCTGTTATTTTTTTCTTGCTTTTGTTAGTGGCTATATATTATTTTGTTATACATAGAGAGATGGAGGTTTGCTAAATGTTTCAAAAGAGGTTTTCGGAGAGAATGGCAGATAGTTGCTTTCGTGCTTCGAGGTTTATTTGCGCTTCTGTAGTCGTTGGTTGGTTTTTTGCAGGCAGATTAGGGTTTGAGGTTTCTGATTTTGAATTTGCGATAGGATTTGTTTTGTTTGTTGGTTTATTTGTTATGGGTTGTTGTTTCGACTTTCTGGCAGTAAAGGAGAATAAGGAATGAGCGATTTTTTGATAGGTATTTTAATACCATTTTTGGGAATTGTGTTAGCGGGAGTTCCTATGTGGTTGCTTGCGCGACATTTAGATAATTTAGCGACGAGAAAACCAAGCTTTGGCGGCTTAGCAACAGTTTAGGCAGAAATTCAATTATCGATTTATTATTTCTTTACAGAGCTGAAGAGTTTCTTCGGCTCTTTTTTGTTTTGTGTTTTTGTGGGGTGTGGCAAAAAGTATATTATGTGTAAAAGAGGATTAAAAAGGGGTTATAATATGGAAAAATGGCAAGAAGAAATGGCGGCAATCAGGGCGGCAATGGCGGAAAATATGAAAGGTTTTGCGGAGTTAAGAGAATTGCAAAAGAAAAGTTCGGAAGAAGCGGATAAAAGGTTGGAGAAACTCGACAAACTTGTCGGGGGAATAAGTAAAAACAACGGACTTTATGCAGAACAGTTTTTCAAGGAGGCGCTTGAAGAAACCAAAACTTTTGCAGGTGTTAAGTTTGAGAAATTTATGCCTAATTTAAAGTACGAGAAGAAAGAAACCTGTGAGTTTGATATTGTTATGGTAAACGGTAATTCTGTGGCAATTATTGAAGTCAAAAGTCGCATTCACCCAAGCTTGGTGGAAGAGTTGGCGACAACCAAATTAACAAAATTCAGAAAATATTTTACCGAATACGCAAAATATAAAGTTTATCTCGGAGTTGCAGGTTTTTCTTTTGATGACACGGTTATTGAAAAAGCAAAAGAATTCGGCGTAGGCGTGATAAGACAACACGGAAAAACAATAGAAATGAATGCGGATGCTTTGAAATCGTATTGAAAATGGGAAGAATAAGACAATAATTTAAACGTATTGTTTATGTTTTTTGAGGCGATGGGAAACTTTCGCCTCTTTTTTGGGATGAGGGTTGTGTTTGGTGGTGGCAAATATTATTTTTGTGGTATAAAATTTAAAAAGGTGCAAATAATGGAAAAAAAGAAGACTTTAAGCTATGAAGAAATTATGGCAATGATGGAAGAAAACGCAAAAGGTTTTGCGGAACTTAGAGAATTGCAACTAAGAAACGAAAAAAAAGCCGCCGAACGCGCCGCCAAAGCCGACGAACGCGCCGCGGAAGCTGATAAGCGATTAGAAAAACTCGACAAGCTTATAGGCGGAGTAAGCAAAAACAACGGGCTTTACGCCGAAGAATTTTTTCAACACGCGCTTGAAGAAACAAAAACTTTTGCGGGTATCAAATTCGATAAAATTCTGCATAATGCGAAAGCCGGAAAAAAAGAAGTTTGTGAATTCGATATTGTTTTGGTAAATGGCGACAGTGTGGCTATTATCGAAGTAAAAAATCGTATTCACCCGAATTTTGTAGAAGATTTGGCAACTACAAAACTTTCTCAATTCAGAAAATATTTTCCTGAATATGCAAAATATAAAGTGTATCTTGGAGTTGCAGGTCTTTCTTTTGACAAAGAGGTTGTCGAAAAGGCGAAAAAGTATGGCGTTGGCGTGATAAGACAACACGGAAAAACAATAGAAATGAATGCTGATGCTTTGAAATCGTATTGAATAATGAGGGAAATTGTGAAAATCATTGACTATTTCCGGTGTAGGAAAAGAAAAATCAGAAAATCACCACACCCCCTTGACAAACGCCTTGTGCATAAGTTATTTTACTATACATTTTTTGCTGATTTTTTGTAAAAATTGGCTTAAGGACGTTGTCAATTTGCTTTCGTACGGCGAATATTGCAGTGTTTGGATTATGAAACGGAAAACAAAAAACAAAACAATTAAATAGTTCCATTAGGAGGAATTGGTATTATGGCTAAAGAAAAGTTTGAAAGAACTAAACCGCACGTAAACGTCGGTACAATCGGTCACGTTGACCACGGTAAAACAACTTTGACCGCGGCTATCTGCTCAACACAAGCAAAATTGTTCGGCGGAAAAGTTAAAAAGTATGACGAAATCGACAACGCGCCCGAAGAAAAAGAGCGCGGTATTACTATTGCTACTTCGCACGTTGAGTACGAAACCGCAAACCGCCACTATGCGCACGTTGACTGTCCCGGACACGCCGACTATATCAAGAATATGGTTACGGGCGCGGCTCAGATGGACGGTGCAATCCTTGTTGTTTCAGCGGCTGACGGTCCTATGCCTCAGACTCGCGAACACATCTTGCTTGCTCGTCAGGTTGGCGTTCCGAAAATTGTTGTTTTCTTGAACAAAATTGACCTTGTTGACGACGAAGAGCTTGTTGAACTTGTTGAAATGGAAGTTCGCGAGTTGCTCAGCAAATATGAATTTGACGGCGATAACGCTCCTGTTATTCGCGGCTCTGCTTATAAAGCATTGGGCGACGCGACAAGCGGAACTACTTCGGAGCAAGGTTCCGAGTCAATCTCAAAGCTCATGGAAGCGGTTGACACTTATATTCCTCTGCCTCCTCGTGAAAAAGACAAGCCGTTCCTTATGCCTGTTGAAGACGTGTTCTCAATCACAGGTCGCGGAACTGTTGCTACGGGTCGTATCGAGCGCGGAACGGTTAAAGTCAGCGAAGAGTTGGAAATTGTTGGTATCACCGACACTCAGAAAACTGTTTGCACAGGCGTTGAAATGTTCAGAAAACTTCTTGATTCGGGTGAAGCGGGCGATAACGTTGGTTTGTTGCTTCGCGGCGTTGACAAAGACAAAATCGAGCGTGGAATGGTATTGGCAAAACCCGGTTCTATTAAGCCGCACACAAGCTTCAAGGCTGAAGTTTACGTGTTGAGCAAAGACGAAGGCGGACGTCATAAACCCTTCTTCAACGGATACCGTCCTCAGTTCTACTTTAGAACTACAGACGTTACGGGAGACATCGAGTTGCCCGCAGGCGTAGAAATGATTATGCCCGGCGACAACACTCAGTTTACCGTTAAGTTGATTAACTCGATTGCTATGGAAAAAGGTCTTCGCTTCGCTATTCGTGAAGGCGGAAGAACTGTTGGCGCGGGCGCTGTAACTGATATCCTTGCTTAATAAGGTGGATTTGCAGTGAGCGAAAAAATTAGAATTAGATTGAAATCTTTCGACCACGCCGTCTTGGACGGCTCGGCGAAGGAAATCGCAAGAATAGCAACGGGAGCGGGCGCGAGAGTGCTCGGTCCTATCCCGTTGCCTGTGGAGAAAACGGTTTATACTGTGCTTCGTTCTCCTCACGTGAACAAAAAGTCGCGCGAGCAGTTCGAAACAAGAGTTCATAAACGTCTTATTGATATTGTTGAATCAACATCTCATACGGTAGAAGCGCTAATGAAATTGGATTTGCCTGCCGGAGTTGTTGCCGAAATCAAAGTTTGATTTAACAAGAGAAGTTGAGCAAGAAATGTTTGGTTTAATAGGCAGAAAAATAGGTATGACCCGAATTTCCAATGCGGAAACGGGTGTGATTATACCGGTGAGTGTTGTGCAAATCGGCAAAAATGTCGTGTTGCAACTGAAAACACTCGAAAAAGACGGCTACGAAGCCGCGCAAATCGGTTTTGACGTCGTTGAAAGACGCGGCACTCCGATTGGCAAAGACGGAAAACCCGTTGCTGTCGAATATCCGAAATCCAAAAGCGGCAAAGTCGTGGAAGCGCGCAAATACAAAGGCAGTCAAAGCAACGCCGAAGTTTGCCACGCGCTTAAACACGGCAGTCAGCCCGTTCGCCACATCAAAGAATTTGTGATTGAAGCAGGCGAAAAAGTGGAATCGGGACAGGAACTCGGGGTGGAAAACTTCAAAGGTGTTCGTTTTGTTGATATTACAGGTACAACAAAAGGTCGCGGATTTGCGGGAACGGTTAAACGCTATAAATTCCATTTGGGAAGACATACGCACGGTAATACTTGCTACAGAGAGCGCGGATCGCTCGGAGCGGGAACTTATCCTGCGAGAGTATTCCCCGGACTTAAAATGGCAGGGCATTACGGCGACGCGCAAAAGACAATTCGCGGTTGTGAATTGGTCGGTATCGATGAAGAAAAGGGAGTTCTTTTCGTTAAGGGTGCAATCCCGGGAAAAACGAACGGACTTGTGTTTGTCAAAAAAAATTTGGTGAAGGCATAAGGGGCAAAGAATAATGAAAGCAAAACTTTATGCGGCAAACGGAACGGCTAAAGGCTCTATTGATTTGCCTGAAAGCATTTTCGGAGTAGAGCCGAACAATGCTCTTTTGCATTCCGTGATAGTCGGATATTTGGCAAACCAAAGACAGGGAACTGCCAAAACAAAAACCCGCGCGGAAGTAAGCGGCGGTGGTAAGAAACCTTGGAAACAAAAAGGTACAGGTCGCGCGCGCGCAGGTTCAAATACTTCTCCCGTTTGGTCGAGAGGCGGAAAAGCGCACGGAACTCAACCCAGAGATTACAGGCAGGGAATTACTCGCAAAATGAGAAGAAAAGCGCTTTTGTGCGCATATTCGACTCGTGCAACCGAGGAAAAAATCGCGGTAATCACAGGACTTGCGTTTGAGCAGCCGAAAACGAAAACCGTTGCGGAACTTTTGAGCAAAATCGGAGTTTACAACAACAAAAATTACATCGGAAAAACGCTTTTTGTGGTATCGGGCGACGATAGAAACGTTTATTTGTCGAGCCGCAACCTCAAAGATGTTGACGTTAAGGCGGTAAGCGATATTTGTGCTTATGACGTTGTTCGTGCGACAAATATTATATTTGCGGACGAGGCGATTATCGGCAAAATAGGAGAGACGGTACTATGAGCATCTATCATTCAATAATCAGAGAGCCCTTGATTACGGAAACTACAAGCGAATTGATGGCGCAAGGCAAATTTGCCTTCAAAGTTGCGGTTGACGCGACCAAATGCGAAATCAAAGACGCGGTGGAAGAAATTTTCAAGGCGAAAAAAGTGAAGGTATTGTCTGTAAATACGATGAATTACGATGGCAAACCGAAACGCGTCGGAAGATTTTCGGGAAAACGTCCCGATTGGAAAAAAGCGATTGTAAAGATTGAAAACGGTAAAGAGTTGGATCTTTTCAATGAGATTTAATAATACAAATTTAATGGTCAGATGTACGGGAAGGTAAAATAGAGATGGCAATTAAAACTTTTAAACCTACCACACCTACGCTCAGATACAAGAGTGTTCTTGTAAACGAACAGGTGACGACCGATAAGCCGTACAAACCTCTGCTTGTCAGCAAAAGCAGCACAGGGGGGCGAAATAACGAGGGACGGACAACAAGCCGTTTTCGTGGCGGCGGTCATAAAAGGAAATATCGATTGGTCGATTTTAAGCAGAACAAATTCGATATTCCGGGAGTGGTAGAAACGATTGAATACGATCCGAACAGAACAGCTAACATTGCGTTGGTTAAGTATGCGGACGGAGAAAGACGTTATGTGTTGGCGACTGCAAATATGGCGGTAGGTCAGAAGATTATTACAAGCGAAAACGCGGAGCCTACTGAAGGCAACCGTATTTTGCTCAGAAATATTCCTCTCGGCTACGACGTTTGCAACCTTGAAATGAAAATCGGCAAGGGTGGTCAGATAGCAAAAAGCGCAGGCTCTTTTGCAAAAATTATTGCTAAAGACGGCAAGTATGTTCAGGTGAAATTACCCTCTTCGGAAATCAGAAAATTCCCCGAAGGCGTTTTTGCAACCATCGGACAAATGAGCAACATTGAGCATCAGAATGTAGTAATCGGCTCGGCGGGTAGAATGCGCCACAAAGGTCGTCGTCCGCACAACAGAGGCGTGTCGATGAACCCCGTGGATCACCCGATGGGCGGTGGTGAAGGTAAAGCGTCGGGTGGACAACCGCGTTCGCCTTGGGGTCAGAAGGCTAAAGGTCTTAAGACGCGCAAGGGCAAGTCCGAATCCGATAAATATATAGTCAGCAGAAGAAAGAAATAGAGGTGAATTAATTTATGGCTCGTTCTATTAAAAAAGGACCTTTTGTAGATAAACATCTCTATAAGAAGGTCGAGGATTTGAATACTGCCGGGAAGAAAACCGTGGTTAAGACGTGGTCTCGCCGCTCGATAATCATTCCGGATTTTGTTGGTCATAATTTTTCTGTTCATAACGGAAATAAATTTGTTCCGGTTTATGTATCGGAAAATATGGTAGGACATAAACTCGGCGAATTTGCTCCGACGCGTATCTTTAGAGGACACGCGGGAGACAAAAAAGCGTCATCGAAGTAAGAGGCGAAAGATTATGGTAGCAGAAAAAAAAGAAGTAAAAAGCATTCCGCAGGCAAGCGCAAAAGTGAAACATCTTCGCTCGTCTGCCCGTAAGGCGCGTCTTGTCGTAAACGAGGTAAGAGGAAAAAAAGTCGGCGACGCTTTGGCTCTTTTGCAGTATTCAATTAGCAAGCATATTGCTCGCGACGTTGAAAAACTCATAAGGTCGGCGGTAGCTAATCTTGAAAACAAAAACTCCGACATCAATATTGATTTGAAGGACATTGTTGTAAAGACGATTTTTGTAGATGAAGGAACAACGCTCAAAAGATTTCAGCCCAAAGCGCAAGGTCGCGCGGGAAGAATTCTTAAACGTATGTGTCATATAACCGTAACCGTGTCAAGCGACGCCGCTAAGTAAGCAGGAGGAAAAATTGGGACAAAAAGTTAATCCTATAGGTTTAAGACTTGGAATTACCAGAAGAAGTTTTTCCAACTGGTATAGCGACAGAGACGTTGCGGAATACGTGAAAGAGGATTTGACAATTCGCAAATATCTGAGAGAGCGTCTTAAAAAAGCGGGACTTTCTTCGGTTTATATCGCAAGAAAAGCGAACAAAGTTCTTGTTGAACTTAACGCGTCAAGACCCGGCGTTGTTATCGGAAAAAAAGGCGAAGAAGTCGAAAAGGTAAAGAACGAACTTAAGTATCTTACCAAAAAAGACATTGAAGTTTCCGTAAAAGAAGTGAAAAAACCCGAAGTTGACGCGCAGCTTGTCGCAGACAATATCGCCACTCAAATCGAGGGCAGAGTCGCATACAAGAGAGCGGTTAAAAAGGCAATTCAGACAGCGATGCGTATGGATACGGAAGGCATAAAAGTCAAGGTCGGCGGTCGTCTTAACGGTGCGGAAATCGCGAGAAAAGAAGAGTTTAAAGAAGGTCGTACACCTTTGCACACTCTCAGAGCGGACATCGATTATGCAACTTCCACGGCTCATACGACTTACGGTTGTATCGGCGTAAAAGTGTGGATTTGCAAGGGCGAAAAATTGTCTTTGAAAGATGAACGTTCACTTGAAGAAGCGAAATAAATTGAAAGGAAAAAGATAAATGCTTTCCCCAAAGAAAATTAAGTGGAGAAAACCGCAAAAAGGCAGAATGAAAGGCAAGGCGTGCAGAGGCGCGGAATTGGCTTTCGGCGATTGCGGAATTCAAGCGCTTGAACCGGGTCGTATATCCGCCCGCCAAATTGAGGCGGCTCGGGTTGCAATGACTCGTAAAATTAAGAGAGGCGCGAAGGTTTGGATACGTATTTTCCCGAACAAGGCGATTACGAAGAAACCTGCCGAAACCCGTATGGGTAAAGGTAAAGGAAGCCCCGAATTCTGGGCGGCGGTAGTTCGTCCGGGCACCATTCTTTTTGAAATGGCGGGCGCTCCCGACAAAGTTGCGCAAGAAGCGGCGATACGTTTGGCAATGAACAAACTTCCTATTAAGGCAAGATACATTGTCCACGAGTTGGCAGAAAGGTAAGGTCGGATTATGAAATCTAAAGAACTTAGAGAATTGGACAAAGCGGCATTGGCTAACAAAATCGACGAGCTTGAGGCGCTTTATCTTAAACTTCGCTTCCAAAAGGTCTCGGGACAATTGGAAAATCCGTCGAAATTAAGAACCACCCGCAGAGATATTGCTCGGGCTAAAACAATTCTGACAGAGAAAGGCGTTGCGTAATTATGGTAGTAGCAGCAGAAGACAGAAACAATAGAAAGGCGAGAACAGGCATTGTCGTAAGCGATAAGGGCGATAAGACAATAACGGTGTCGGTTCAACGTCAGGTGTTGCATCCCAAATATGACAAGATGATTCGTTTGAGCAAAAAATACAGAGCGCACGACGAAACAAACGAAGCGAATATCGGGGATACAGTTCGTATAATGGAAACGCGTCCTCTTTCTAAAACAAAGAGATGGCGGCTTGTTGAAATCGTTGAAAAAGCGAAGTAAACCGAGGAGTATGTATAAATGATACAGATGGAAACAAAACTCAAAGTAGCGGACAACTCCGGCGCAAAAATCGTAAAGTGCATTAAAGTACTCGGCGGTTCGCACAGGCAGTTTGCTTCTTTGGGCGACATTATAGTCGTGGCGGTTCAGGAGGCAGTCCCCGGCTCTAACGTTAAAAAGGGGTCGGTGCAAAAAGCGATTATTGTTCGCACGGCAAAAGAATACGGACGTAAGGACGGCTCTTTTATCAGATTCAGCGACAATGCGGCGGTGATAGTAAACGAAGCGGGCGAACCGAGAGGCTCCAGAATTTTCGGACCTGTGGCGCGCGAGCTTCGTGAAAAAGGCTATATGCGTATCGTATCACTCGCACCGGAAGTGCTTTAAGGAGAAAAATATGTCGTATAGAGTCAGAAAAGATGATTTGGTTATGGTAATTTCCGGAGACGACAAGGGTAAACAAGGCAAAGTGCTTGCTGTTAAGCCCAAAGACGGTAAAATTCTTGTGGAAGGCGTAAAAATTATTAAACGCCACAACAAGGCGGACGCTCGTCGTAATGTCCAAGCGGGAATTGTTGAAAAAGAGGCTTACATTCATATCTCTAACGTTATGATTGTAGATAAGAAGGTGAATAAACCGACGCGAATTGGAGTTTCAGTTTTGGCGGACGGTAAAAAGGTGAGAGTATCAAAGAAATCCAAGGAGCAGTTAGATTGAGTACTAAAACAACAGCAACTATGCCCGCGCTTCAGAAGAAGTATTTGGAGAAGATGCTTCCCGCGCTCAAAGAGGAATTGAAGCTCGAAAACGTTATGTCAATTCCCAAAATTGAGAAAGTTGTTCTCAATATGGGCGTTGGCGAGGCGGTAGGCAATAAGCGCTATATCGAAGACGCGGTTTACACGCTTTCTGTAATTACAGGACAAAAACCGGTCATAACAAAGGCGAAAAAGGCAATATCGAACTTCAAACTCAGAGAAGGTTTGCCTATCGGATGTATGGTTACGCTTCGCGGAAAGCGGATGTATGAATTCTTGGAAAGATTGATTTCCGTTACTCTTCCCAGAGTGAAAGACTTCAGAGGAATTCCACGCAAGGCGTTTGATGGTAGAGGGAATTACAGTTTCGGTATTCAGGAGAATATTGTATTTATGGAAGTTGACAGAGACAAAATTGCAAATATTTTGGGACTTCAAATATCAATATGCACGAATGCAGGAGATAACGATTCCGCAAGAGCGTTGTTGGAAAAATTCGGAATGCCGTTTAGGAAGTAAGAGGAGAGACCATGGCAAAAAAATCAATGGTTGAGAAGCAAAAATTAACGCCGAAATTCGGTGTTCGTAAGTATAATAGATGCAGCAAATGCGGTCGTCCTCGCGGCTTCATAAGACAGTTCGGTATTTGTCGTATTTGTTTTAGGGATTTGGCGAGTCAGGGAATGTTGCCCGGCGTAGTAAAGTCAAGTTGGTAAGAGAAAGTAAGGAGAGCAATTATGATTACTGATCCGATTGCGGATATGTTTACGATAATTCGCAACAGCGTTCGGGCTAAAAAGAAAATAGTTTCGATACCTGCGTCGAATATAAAGAAGAGCATAATCAAACTCTTGTTTGAGAACGGGTACATAACAAAATACGCTTTTGTTGACGACGGATTGCAAGGTGAGATTAAAGTCATCTTGAAATACGACGGCAAAGATTCGGCGATACAGGATATTCAGCGTATCAGCAAGCCGAGCCGCCGCGTTTATGCTCCGGCGACGGAAGTCCCGAAGGTGTTGAACGGTATGGGAACTTGTATTGTTTCCACTTCCCACGGTATAATGACTGATTTCCAGTGCCGAAAACAAGGCGTTGGCGGTGAGTTAATTGGTAAAGTTTGGTAATTTCTAAGAAGGAGAAAAAAGTGTCAAGAGTAGGAAAAAAACCTGTAGAAATTCCAGAAAAAGTAGAAATTACTTTGAACGGCAATACCATTACCGTTAAAGGTCCCAAAGGAACTTTGACAAGGGAAATGTTTGAAGGATATTCGGTAGCGGTAGAGGGTAAAAACGTTATTGTTAAACCCGAAAACGAAGGCGAAGAACATTGGGCTAAATGGGGTCTTTTGAGAGTTCTTATAAATAATATGATTGTAGGCGTATCCGCGGGATACACAAAAGGTCTTATTATCGAGGGGACAGGATTTAGATTTGCCGTTGACGGAACGGACAAAATGACGATAAGCGCGGGATATTCGCACGCGGTTCGTTATATTGCGCCCAAAGGCATAACTTTCGGTATAGAAGGGCAGAACAAAGTAACCATCAGCGGCATCGACAAGCAAATCGTCGGACAGGTCGCTGCGGAAATAAGAAGTATTCGCAAGCCGGAACCTTACAAAGGTAAGGGAATACGCTACGATAACGAGGTTATCGTTCGTAAAGAAGGCAAAAAAAGCGGTAAAAAGTAAGGGGTAAAAAGAGATGCCTAAAGCAAGTAGAATAGAAATTCGCAACAGAAGAGCGTTTCACGTAAGAAAGAAAGTATCGGGAACTGCCGCAAGACCTCGTTTGAGCGTTTTCAGAAGCAATACCAATTTCTTTGCGCAAATCATAGACGATGCGACAGGAACGACCTTATGCGCTGCGAGCAGTTATGAAAAAGGTTTTGTAGCTAAAGGAAAAAAGAAAGTCGAGATTTCCATAGAAGTTGGAAAAAATTTGGCTTCTAAGGCGTTGGCAAAGGGAATTAAGGCGGTTGTTTTCGACAGAAACGGCTATCTTTACAAAGGTGCAAGAATTAACAGTTTCGCAGACGCCGCACGCGAGGGCGGACTCGAATTTTAATCTAAGGAGATAAATTTGTCTAACGAAAATATGAAAAACGCGGAAGACGGCGAACTCAAAGACAGCTTGGTTGTTGTTAATCGCGTTGCCAAAGTTGTAAAGGGCGGTCGCAGATTTTCATTGAGCGCGCTTGTAGCAATCGGCGATGAAAACGGAACTATCGGTCTTGGCGTAGGAAAAGCGAACGAGCAACAAGAAGCAATTCGCAAAGCTAAAGAAAACGCGAAGAAAAACCTTTTCAAGGTAAAACTCGTGAACGGAACTATCCCTCACGAAGTAATCGGGAAATTCGGCGCGGGTCAGATGTTTATGAAACCTGCGGCGCCCGGAGCGGGAGTTATCGCGGGCGGAGCGGCAAGAATTGTTTTGGAACTTGCAGGCGTTAAGGATATTCTTACGAAATGTATAGGCTCCAGAAACGCTCACAATTCCGCAAAAGCGACTTTGGAAGGTCTCAAAGCGTTGCGTACGATTGAAGATATTAAACAAGTTCGGTCGAAGTAAGGGGTGTTGATAATGGCAAAATTGAAAATTACACAAGTTCGCTCGGCAATCGGCAGAGAAGAGTCGCAGAAGCGTACTATCAAGACCTTGGGAATTAAGCGTCTTAACGGTAGCGTCATTCACGACGACAAGCCCGAAATTCGCGGAATGGTGAAAAAGGTAGTTCATCTTGTAAAAGTTGAAGAGGTGAAGGGATAAAATATGTTGAAAATGAATGAATTGAAGCCCAATCGCGGCGCAACGGGAAAAAAACACCGAGTCGGTCGCGGAAGCGGAAGCGGCTGGGGTTGCACCTCGGGTCGCGGAAACAACGGCGCAAAAGCGAGAAGCGGTTATTCCGAAAAGGATTACTTTGAAGGCGGTCAGCTTCCTCTTATCCGTCGCTTGCCAAAACGCGGCTTTACAAACATCTTTAAGAAAGTTTATCAGGTTGTAAACGTTTCGGACATTAACGAAATAGCCAAAGACGGCGACATCGTTGACGTTAAGTATTTGTTTGCGGCAGGAAAAGTTTACAACGAAAAAGATATGGTAAAGGTGCTTGGAAACGGCGACATCAAAAAATCGGTAACGATTAAGGCGGACGCTATTTCTAAAGCCGCGGAAGAGAAAATTGCGAAAGCAAAAGGAAAAGTAGAATTGATAGTAAAAAAGGTGAAAACGGAGGAAACTGCCCGTGCTTGAAACACTTAGAAATATGTTCAAAGTGCCGGAAATTCGTAAAAGATTTATCTTTACGCTTTTCATCATAGTTGTGTTTCGTTTGGGAGCGCAAATTCCAACGCCGGGTGTTAATCCGCTTCTCTTGAAGGAGTTTTTCGGGTCGCCTAACAACTTGTTCGGTATGCTTGATATGTTTACAGGTGGTGCATTCACGAGAGCGTCCGTATTTTCACTTGGTGTGATGCCCTACATCAGTGCGTCCATCATAATACAAATGTTGGGAAGCGTTGTTCCGTCGTTGCACAAACTTCAGAAAGAAGGACAGGAAGGACGCAAAAAAATCACGCAGCTGACCCGCTACAGCACTTTGGTGCTCGCGGCATTCCAAGCAGTTAGCGTTGCGATTTTTTTACGCAGCATTCAAACCGACGCGGGCGGCGTTGTGCTCGGTTTCTTGGCTCCCTGGCAGTTTATGGTTATTACCGTAATAAGTTTGACGACGGGTTGTATCCTTGTGATGTGGCTCGGCGAGCAGATTACCGCCAAAGGAATAGGAAACGGAATATCGCTTCTGATACTTTTCGGTATCGTTGCGGAACTTCCGGGAGCGCTTATCAATGAGTACCATTTCATTGCGGGCGGTTCTCGCACACCATTTGACGCGGCGTTGATACTTGCGGTTGTTCTCGGAATGACAGCGTTTATCGTCGCCATTTATCAAGCGGTGCGCAAAATTCCTATACAAACGCCGAAAAAGACGATTGGCGCAAGAGCTGTTCAGGGGCAGAATACTGTTTTGCCGTTGAAAATAAACAGCGCGGGCGTTATTCCGATAATTTTTGCTTCGTCGCTTATGATGCTCCCATCGATTTTGACGGGGATAATGCAGGACAGCGAAATGGCAAGAAGCATAGAGCGGGCGTTTATACCGGGCGGATTTACTTACGCCGCAGTGTTTGCGCTTCTGATTATATTCTTTACGTATTTCTACACGGCTATTATTTTCAATCCTACGGATATTTCCGAGAATTTGAAAAAGTCGGGCGGATTTATTCCGGGCGTTCGTCCGGGTAAAGAAACAGCCGATTATATCGAAAAAGTGCTTAACTGCATAACCCTTCCGGGTGCGATATTCTTGGCGTTTATATCAGTCGCTCCGTTCGTGATGATGGCGCGCCTTAACGTTGGTTTCTTCTTCGGGGGTACAAGCGTTTTGATTGTGGTCGGCGTTGCGCTCGATACATTACAGCGTATCGAGGCAAAATTGCAGAGCCACAATTACAGCGGCTTTATGAAAAAAGGTCATCTTAGAGGAAGAATAAGCTAATATATGGCAAAGCAGGACTTGATACAGGTTAAGGGAAAAGTGTTGGAGGCGTTGCCCAATGCGGTTTTCAAAGTGCAACTCGAAAATAACGGGCACATTTTGGACGCTCACATTTCGGGAAAAATGAGAATGCACTACGTGAAAATCATTCCGGGCGACAAGGTACTTGTGGAACTTTCCCCTTACGATTTGTCGAGAGGAAGGATTGTTTATCGGGAAAAGGAAGAGAATCCTAATAATCCTAATCCCGGTGGGAACAGCGGCGGCGCTAGAAAAAAATTTGGTAAAAAATAGAAAAGGAGCATACCTTGAAAGTACAAGCGTCAGTAAAGAAGATTTGTGCAGGGTGTAAGGTCGTGAGGAGAAAAGGAATTGTTCGAATCATTTGTAGTAAGGACCAACGCCATAAGCAGCGTCAGGGATAATTGAGTGAAAAATAAAAAAGGAGTTTGTTGATGGCTCGTGTAGCTGGTGTAGATATACCTGATAACAAACGCGCGGAAATAGCATTGACTTATATTTTGGGAATTGGTCGTCCCTCCGCGCAGAAAATTTTGGATAAGACCGGTGTCGACAGGAGTGTTCGGATTAAAGATGTGTCTGAGGCAGACCTCGATAAAATTCGTGCGGTTATTGATGAAGAGTATGTAATTGAGGGCAACCTCAGAACACAGGTGCGTATGAATGTTAAGCGCCTGATGGACATTGGCTGTTATCGCGGAGAAAGACATAAAAAAGGTCTTCCCTGCCGCGGACAGAAAACAAAAACCAATGCTCGGACTCGTAAAGGCAAGAAGAAAACAGTTCCGAACAAGAAGAAATAAGGAGTTAGTATGAAAAAAAATGCGGCTAACGCAACCAAAAAGATTAAAGCGCCGTTAGATGGTATCGTTCACGTTCGTTCGACGTTCAACAATACCATTGTGAACATTACTAACATAAACGGCGACGTTATTTGCTGGGGAACTCCGGGAAAAAACGGTTATAAGGGCTCAAGAAAAAGCACTCCGTTTGCAGCGCAACAGACAGCGGAAGCAGTAGCAAAAACCGCTTTTGACGCAGGAATGCGCAAAGTGGAAGTGCATATTTGCGGTGCAGGAAACGGTCGCGAAGGCGCAGTTCGCGCGGTCGCTGCCGCCGGGCTTAAAGTATCGGCGATTAAGGATTTTACGGCAGTTCCGCACAACGGTTGCCGTCCTCCGAAAAAACGCCGTGTATAAGTTGAAACGTAAAATAGGGAGAACATAGTAATGAAATGGAAAGCACTTTTGATGCCCAAGGGCGTTCAGGTCGAAAATCCCGACAATGTGCCTAACTACAGCAGAATAATAGTGGCGCCGCTTGAGCGCGGCTGGGGCGATACGCTCGGCAATAGTTTGCGCAGAGTAATGTTGTCGTCTTTGCAGGGAGCGGCTGTAACCGCAGTTAAAATCGACGGCGCGTTGCACGAGTACACATCTCTGAAAGGCGTGAGCGAAGACGTTACGGACATCGTTCTTAACCTTAAAAAGTTGAGAGTAAAATTGATTCCCGACGAGCCGCAGATTCTTACGCTTAACCTTAAAGGTAAAGGCGTGGTAAAAGCGTCGGACATCGACTCGAACCCAAACGTGGTTATATTAAACCCCGATTTGGAAATCGCGACGATTAACGAAGAAGCGGAATCGAAAATTACGCTTTACGTAGGCGACGGCACAGGTTATCGTTCGTCGGAATTTAACAAGCCCGAAAATGCGGACATAGGCGTTATCCCTGTGGATTCGATTTTTTCACCGGTAAAAAAAGTTAATTATTCGGTAGAGCATACTCGCGTTGCTTCGAGAGCGGAACTCGACAAACTTGTATTTGATATTTGGACGGACGGCTCGCTTTCGCCTGAAGAGGCGTTGAGCTACGCGGCGAAAATTCTTTTTGACCACCTCGACCAGATTATCAACGTAAAAGCGCAGTTTGAGTCGCTTGAAGAGGATATTATCGACGATAAAACCGCACGTCTTCGTCAGTTGCTTCGTCAGAGAATAGACGATTTTGAACTTTCTGTTCGTGCGCAAAACTCTATGAAGGGCGCGAATATTCAGAACCTTGCCGATCTTGTGAGATACCAAGAAGCGGAAGTGCTGAAATTCAAGAATTTCGGACGGAAATCGCTTATAGAAGTAAACAAAGTGCTTGCTAATCACGCGTTGACGTTCGGAATGGACGTTGATAAGATTATGGGCAACGAATAAGAAAAGGAAGAAAAAATGCGACACTTGAAATCGGGAAGAAAACTTAACAGAACGGCAAGCCACCGTAAAGCAATGTTTACCAATATGGCTTTGTCGCTCGTTGAGCACGAAAGAATTACAACTACTTGGCCCAAAGCAATGGAGTTGAGAGGTGTGGTTGAGCGCTTGATTACTTACGGCAAAAGAGGCGATTTGCACGGAATTCGTTTAATATCGCGTTCAATAAAGGACAAAGATATTGTAATGAAACTCGTAAACGACCTCGCCGTCCAGTATAACGACAGAAGCGGCGGCTACACAAGAGTTCTCAAAGTAGGTCCCCGCAGAAGCGACAACGCCGAAATGGCAATAATCGAGTTTGTGGACAGAGAGAGTAAAAAAGAACCCGCAAAAGCGGAAAAATAAAGAATAGGCGGGTAGAAATACCCGCCTATCTAATAAAAAAAGAGTGAGCAATGAAAAAGAATGCCGCGCTTTTGCGAGAAACTCAAACTGTAGAACTTAAAGAATCTTGGCAAGACGAGTACCTGAAAACAATTTGTGCTTTTTCAAATACAGACGGTGGAGTGTTTTATGTCGGTGTGGACGACAACGGCAACGCCGTTAAATTAGAAAGAATCAAATATCTGTTGGAAAGTTTACCCAATAAAATACTGAGCACGTTGTTGCTGACCACAAGCGTTGAACCGGAACAATACCAAGGAAAAGAGATAATAAAAATCACTGTTCCGCAAAAACCGCTTCATTCGTATAACGGAGTATTTTACCATAGAGTCGGAAGCACCACACAAGAATTAAAAGGTGCAGAATTGCAACGACTGTTATTGGTTATAAACAACTTGTGTTGGGACGAAACTGCAATTAGCAGTGCTACAATAGACGACATTGATTCGGAGACAGTAGAGCGCTTTGTCGATTTGGCTATTGCTAAAGGTCGTTTGCCTGAAAAAGTAGATAGTAAAAACATTGAAAAATTATTTAGAAATCTGAATTTAATTAACTGCGACGGATTATTGACAAGAGCTGCCGTTCTTTTGTTCGGAAAGGAGCCGAATCGCTTTTTCATTTCCGCTACTATTAAGATGGGACGTTTTAGAGGGAGCGATTCTACCGATGTTATCATTCACGACCTTATAAAAGGTAATGCATTCAAGGTGTTTGAACAAGCAATGGATTTGCTGAAAGGAAAGTATTTGTGGGCTCCGGTTAGTTATGACGGCGTACTTCGAGTCGAAACGTTGGAAATACCGGAAAGAGCATTGCGAGAAATTATTTTGAACGCCATTGTTCACAGAGATTATACAAGGCATTCGTCTATCTCCGTTAGAATTTTCGAATCTCGCATTTCTGTCTGGAATAGTGGAGAACTCAACGAAATACAAATTGAAGACCTGAAAAAAGACCACGATTCTCACAAACGAAATCCACTCATTGCCGACATTTTTTTTAGAGCCGGACATATTGAATCTTGGGGAAGAGGAACAAACATAATTGTAGAAGAATGCGTAAACAACGGATTAGACGAGCCCGCATTCAAAGAAAGAGAGTGCGGATTAGAGGTGTCGATTAACCGTAATCCTTTGCGGCTTGCAGATAAAGGTATTGACGCGCCTGCAATTACAACAAATCTTTTACCTCGACAACAAAAAATTCTCGATTATGTCAGGGAAAACGGAAGTATTACTAACGCAATTTGTCAAGAATTGACAGGAGCCATAAAGCGAACAGCAACAAGAGATTTACATAATTTAGTAGAAATAAAAGTTTTAGAGCAGACCGGAACAAAAAAAGGCGCAACCTATACGTTAATGTCCCATAATGTCCCATAATGTCCCATAATGTCCCATAATGGCGCATAATGGCGCATATATAAAGTTTTGGAGCAGATAGGGACAAATAAAGGGACAATATGCGCCTCGCTTAAGTAATTTATGACTTACTCGCTTAACAAAACCAAGCGAAAACGCGAATTTTGTATTATATTTATAAGCGGAAAGCGTGCACCGCTTAAATTTAAGGAGGACTATTATGAATATCTATAAAATACACACACACACACACATAAGACGAATTTGCTCGTCTTTATCTGTAAAAGCAATTCTGCTTTTGGCAGTTTTTGCAATATCTTTGTATGCGCAGGCAGTAGGCACGCATACGTTTTCTACATTACACCGTGGCGGAGGTCGTCCCGATACGGAGAACTTTGTATTCGTAATTATGGGCGACGGATTTACGGCGGGCGCCGGACAGACAAATTTTTTAAATATGGCGCAAGAAACAAGCGACTATCTTCTAAATCACTATCCGTTCAGCGTTTTCAGAGACCGTATTACAATACACGCGGTACAGACAGTTTCCGCAAATAACAGTACAGGTTTTTTCGGATACCTGACGGCAGGCGCGGCAAACTGGCAACCTCCTCATCCCGAGAGAGTAACGGAAGTACTTAATCAACACGCGCCGGCTACCGACCAAGTTATGATGTACTTATTCGGAATGACGGCAGGTTTTGGAGCGATAACTGTTCCCGGTTATGGGCAAATTTTATCTGTGGGTCGGTCGCTTAATTTTCATACTGCTTACAACGCTCTGTCGGTTATGATACACGAAATAGGACATAGTTTGGTAGGACTGCTTGACGAGCGAAATCCTCATCCTGTCCCATTTCGTGAGAGCTTTAATGCGAGTAGAAATAGCAATTCGAGCACCAATAGGTGGCGAGTTTGGAATGGGATTTCAAACAGAAGCAAAGATGTTATTGTAAGAGGCGGTATTTTTGCAATGGAGCCCTCCACTAACCCCGCCACCGGAGCCGAGATTTTGAATTGGAGAATACCTGCTCCGGGATCGGGAGATCCTGCTCTTGCCGACGGTCAATCCCATCCGTGTGTTATGCGTGGTTCAGACAACAGAACGCCAACATTTTGTATGACTTGTGCCGCCTCTATAATCAGGTCTATGGCGCATCGTCTTGGGTATGTGCATTTTACGGGCGATGAGACATTAAAGCACGGATATATTCCCGTTGGTCAAACTCGCGTGCTTGACGCTACATTTGCGGGATGTTTTGAATTGGAGACGGTAAGTATTCCAAGCACGGCTACACAAATAGGTCGCTTTGCTTTTATACGTAATCACGCTCTCAGAGAAATAACAAATTTTGCGGCAATTCCGCAACCGATTAACGACAGCGTGTTTTTTCAAGTTGCAAATCGTCAAAACATTACCTTAAGAGTTCCTGCGGGAAGCGTTGCGCTTTTTCAGGCGGCGCCTGTTTGGAGGGACTTTAACGTGGTTGCAATTCCCGGCGGCATTACGGAGCCCGCCCGCAATCGGCTTAACATTACCCGCACTCGTGTAAACACGTGGTCAACACAAGGCGACGATATATTTAGAGCAAATCATTTAACGGACGGTAATTGGCGAAATATATGGCACTCAAACTACGGCGGCGGCAGTGGCAGCACCGGGGTAGGCGAGGCGTTTGTAGATATAGATTTGGGCAGTGTGCAAACAGTTTCTTCAATTGAGATTGACCGTGGTTTTAGAGCAGGGTGGTCAAATATACATAGCGTGCGTATGTTTACACACGCAGAGAGCGGTAATACATTTCCCAACGGTCAAAGAATTCCGAACACCTTTCCTGCAAATGTTTCACAAACAGACATTAACGCGGACTTTGCTATGACAGGTTGGACAGAAAGAACTCCTTCGAGAACTCAGGGCTTGGCTCAACCGCATACTTCGAGTATTGACGTGTCGAATAATGTTGTTCCGTGGCAAGTAAATAATCAGGCTTCTGCTTCTGCAGTTATTTTGAGTTTTGATGCTCCCATAACCGCGCGTTATATTCGCCTTGGTATTACTAATCGCAATATACACAACCAAGTCGCACATACCGTGATTAGCGCAATCCGCGCATTTGGCGGTGAAGGCAGCACTCTGCCTCCGGTAGAATATCAGTTTAGTTTCGCTTTGGAGGGCGGCGCGTTTGTCGGCGGCTTTACTCCTCCTCCGTCGCCTGCTT